>JAITWP010000237.1 GCA_031285365.1 Azoarcus sp. | reverse complement strand
TTTTCGACACGATTACCGTGACTGGTTCGTCCGGTACGCTGATTTCGGCAGGGGCGACAGGGGCGACGGTTTTGATCAAGGTGCGGCGGGCATCACCGAATTTTTTGGCGTCGGCGTCGATTTCCTTCAGCAGCAGACGGGTCTGTGCAGCGTGGTTGTCGAGCAACCGTCGCAGGCTGTCGCGTTCCTCGTGCAACTCTGCCAGTTCCTTTTCGATCCTGAAGCCTTCCAGACGAGCCAACTGGCGCAGGCGGATTTCGAGAATGTCCTCGGCCTGCACCTCGGTCAGCCCGAACGCGGAAATCAGCGCCGGTTTGGGTTCGTCGGATTCGCGGATGACCCGGATAACTTCCTCGATGCGCAAAAACGCGATCATGCGTCCGTCGAGAATGTGGATGCGTCGTTCGACTTCGTCGAGCCGGAAGCGGCTGCGGCGCTGCACGGTGAGGTAACGGAAGTCGACCCACTCGCTGAGGATCTGCAACAGGTTTTTTTGCTGCGGCCTGCCGTCGCGCCCGATCATCGTGAGATTGAGCGAAACGGATGTCTCCAGGTTGGTGTGCGCGAGCAGCACCGCCATGAATTCGTCGCGCGACTGGCGGCTCGAACGCGGTTCCAGCACGATGCGTACCGGAGCCTTGTCGTTCGATTCGTCGCGCACGGCGTCGAGTACACCCAGTACGAGTTGCTTGAGATTTTTTTGCTCCGCGCTGACTTCCTTCTTGTTCGCACGGGGCTGCGGGTTGGTGAGGGATTCGATTTCGGCCAGCACCTGTGCGGCGCAGACGCCGTGTGGCAATTCATCGACAATGACGCGCCACTGTCCGCGCGCCAGTTCCTCGAAATGCCAGCGCGCCCGCATCCGCAGGCTGCCGCGCCCGTTGGCGTAAGCCTCGCGGATGACCTGCGGCGGCGAGATCAACTGTCCGCCGCCGGGAAAATCCGGGCCGGGCAGGATGTCCAGAATGTCGTCGAGCGTCGCCTCGGGATGGCAGATCAGGTAAATCGCGGCGGCAGCGGTTTCGTTCAGGTTGTGCGGCGGAATTTCTGTGGCCATGCCCACGGCGATGCCGGAAGCGCCGTTGAGCAGCACGAAAGGCAGTCGCGCCGGGAGCAGTTGCGGCTCCTTGAAGGCGCCATCGTAGTTGGGGGCAAAATCCACTGTTCCACGGTCGATTTCGGAGAGCAGGAGTTCGGCAATCGGGGTCAGGCGGCACTCGGTATAGCGCATCGCCGCCGCCGAATCGCCGTCGCGTGAGCCGAAGTTGCCCTGGCCGTCGACCAGCGGGTAACGCAGTGAAAAATCCTGCGCCACCCGCACCATCGCGTCGTAGACGCTGGCGTCGCCATGCGGGTGAAATTTGCCGATCACATCGCCCACGACCCGCGCCGATTTGACGTGCCGGGCCGCTGCCGAAAGGCGCATTTCGTTCATTGCGAAGAGAATGCGGCGCTGGACGGGTTTCAGGCCGTCTTCGACCTGCGGCAGCGCACGCGCGCGCACCACGCTCATCGCGTAGGAGAGATAGGCGCGTTCGGCGTACCAGTCCAGCGGGAGCGCGTCGGAAGAAAACGGAGAAGTGTCGTCGTGGGGGAGGGCGTTATCGGTCATGAAACGGTGCGGCAGGAAACGGATTGGGGAGGGCGCGATATTAACTCATGAAAAAGCCGTCCCCCAAGGGACGGCTGCTTTGCTCTGAATGAGTGCACGCGTATCCGCGCAACCACCCCGGCCCTTCGGGCCACCCCTCCACGGAGGGGAATAGGTGTTGGCGCTCGTGGTGTGCGCCATGTACAATCCGCGGTTTTTATTGACGCCTTTATTTTCTCATGGCGCAAAAGCTGGTTGTCGGTAACTGGAAGCTCAACGGGTCATTGGCCGCAAACGATGCGTTGCTCGGTGGCTGCGTTGCGTTGGTCGGGGTGGATATGGCGGTGTGTGTGCCGTTTCCATATCTCGCCCAAGTGGGCTCGTGCCTGACCGGAATGGCGCTGGGCGCCCAGACGGTGAGCGAATTCCAGTCCGGCGCGTATACCGGCGAGGTGAGTGCGGAAATGCTCGCTGAAGTGGGTTGCCGGTATGTGATCGTTGGTCACTCCGAGCGGCGCACGCTGTTCGGTGAGAATAATGTCACGGTCGGACGCAAAACGGTAGCGGCGTTGCGGGCGGGCCTCGTGCCTATCGTCTGTGTCGGCGAGTCATTGGCCGAGCGTGAGGCGGGGCAGGTGATGGAGGTAATCGGTCGTCAGCTTGACGCGGTGCGGGAATGCATCGGCGTGCAGGGGCTGTCGCGAACGGTTATTGCCTATGAGCCGGTGTGGGCAATCGGTACCGGACGTGCGGCAAGCGCGGACGAAGCGCAGGAAGTGCATGCCGGTATCCGCCGCTGGCTCGCGGAACATGGCGCTCCGGCAGAAGAGATTCGCATTCTCTACGGGGGCAGTGTCAAGGCGGACAACGCGGAGGCACTTTTTGCGATGCCCGATGTCGATGGTGGATTGATCGGCGGCGCGTCGCTGGTGGCCCGGGATTTCATGGCCATTTGCCAGGCGGCGATGGCAAACGGGGGCGGTTGAACGCCCCACGGTTTTTTTTCGAGGTGATGATGGGCGGTACGATTTTCAACCTGATGCTGCTGGTTCAGGTGCTAACGGGGCTTGGGATGATTGGCCTCATTCTGATGCAGCACGGCAAGGGCGCCGATATGGGCGCAGCTTTTGGCAGTGGCGCTTCAGGTAGCCTGTTTGGGGCGTCCGGGTCGGCCAATTTTCTGAGTCGGGCCACGGCGGTGCTGGCAACGGTGTTTTTCATCACTACTCTGGGTCTGGCATACGTGGCAAGCCAGGCACCGAGAGCGCCCTCCAGCGTCATGGAAGGAATATCGGCTCCTGCCGCACCTGTTTCGGATGTTATTCCGGATACCGTTCCCGTTGTTCCCGCGCCGACTCCCGAGACCGTGCCGGTCGAAAAAGAGAACGTGATCCAGATTCCGGAGTAGCCGCGTTGCGAAGAACCGACAAGTGTGCTGTCAGGGCCGAGACGCTGTCCAGGCTCTGAAATCACAGACTCTGAATTTGATGTGACGGGCTTTGCACGGGGAGTGAAAAAAACATAGAATCGCGCCTCATCTTGCCGACGTGGTGAAATTGGTAGACACGCTATCTTGAGGGGGTAGTGGCGAAAGCCGTATGAGTTCGAGTCTCATCGTCGGCACCAGAGTTAAAAGTCAAAGGTGGAGGTGCCCGTAAGGGCTTCCGCAAAAATCAAGAAATGGCAGTGCGGGTCACGCCATGAACTGCCGAGAGACGAGGGTCGCACCAGATGCGACAAGAGGAGCGTAGGCCATGCTGGAGAATTATCTGCCGGTTCTGCTGTTCGTTTTCATCGGCCTTGCTTTTGGCGTTGTGCCGTTCTTTCTTGGCAAGACTCTCGGGCCGAACCGGCCCAGTGCAGAAAAGATGGCCGCCTATGAATGCGGATTCGATGCGTTTGAGAACGCCCGGGCGAAGTTCGACGTTCGCTACTACCTGATCGCCATCCTCTTCATCCTGTTCGATCTCGAAATTGCTTTCCTCTTTCCGTGGGCAGTGGTGTTCAACGATTTCATCGCTGCCCAGGCGGCAGCGTGGTTCATGTTTGGTTCAGTCATGGTGTTTCTCGCCATCCTGATTATCGGTTACATCGTCGAATGGAAAAACGGCGCGCTCGACTGGGAATGAAACATGGGTATCGAGGGTGTTTTTCGTGAAGGTTTCGTGACCACGTCGCTGGACACGGTCATCAACTGGACGCGCACGGGATCTTTGTGGCCGGTGACTTTCGGGCTGGCCTGCTGCGCAATC
>JAITWP010000224.1 GCA_031285365.1 Azoarcus sp. | reverse complement strand
GGGCAAAAATCAGAGAGCCTGCCCGGTGCAATCAGCACGCCTCCCGCGTGCATGCCGACGTTGCGCGCCAGCCCTTCCAACGGTTCGGCCAGGCTCCACAGTTTCTGGACGGCTTCGCCATCATTGGTATCCCGCATCATTTCGGTGAGTTGCGGTTCCATCTCCAGCGCGCGGGCAAGCGAAACCGGCTTGGGGCCATCGTGCGGAATCAGCTTGGAGAGGCGGTCGCACAGGCCGTAGGGCAAATCGAGCACCCGACCCACATCGCGCACCACGGCCCTGGAGGCCATTGTGCCAAAGGTGGCGATCTGACTCACCGCTTCCCTGCCGTAGCGCGTCCGCACGTATTCGATGACGCGGTAGCGGTTGTCCTGGCAAAAATCGATGTCGAAGTCGGGCATCGACACCCGTTCCGGATTCAGGAAACGCTCGAAAAGCAGTGCGTAGGCGAGTGGATCGAGATCGGTGATGCGCAGGCTGTAGGCGACGAGCGACCCTGCCCCTGAACCGCGTCCCGGCCCGACCGGCACGCCATTGCTTTTGGCCCACTGGATGAAATCGGCCACGATCAGGAAGTAACCGGGGAAGCCCATCTGCACGATGGTGTCGATCTCGAACTGGAGGCGTTCTTCGTAGCGGGGCCGCTGCCGGGTGCGTTCTTCTTCGTCCGGGTAGAGTTGCATAAGGCGCGCCTTCAGCCCCTGCCGCGCTTCCCGCGCGAGGAAATCATCCAGCCCCATGCCTTCGGGCGTCGGAAAGATCGGCAAAAAGCTCTTGCCCAACTCTACGGTGAGCGAGCAACGGCGGGCAATCTCCACCGAGTTTTTCAGTGCCTCGGGAATGTCCGCAAAGAGTGCGCACATTTCCGCTTGGCTCTTGAAGTATTGATCGTCGGTGAATTCGCGCGGGCGGCGCTTGTCCGCGAGCACGTATCCTTCGGCGATGCATACTCGCGCTTCGTGCGCCTCGAAATCCTCACGCTGCATGAATTGCACCGGATGCGTGGCGACCACCGGCAGGCCGAGCCGCCCGGCCAACGCTACCGCCTGGCGCACGTAAGTTTCCGTGCGCCCTGTGCGCTGGAGTTCGATGTACCAGGCGTCCGGAAAAAGCTGCGCCCACTCACGTGCCAGACGTTCGGCCAGCGCCTCGTGACCATTGGCGAGCGCCTGTCCCACATCACCCGCCAACGCCCCGGAGAGGCACAGCAATCCGCTTGCCGCGCCATCCTGGAGCCACTCGCGCCGTATCATCGCCCTGCCCCGCGCCTGATTTTCCATCCAGGCGCGCGTCAGCAACCTGCTCAACTGGACAAACCCTTCGTGGTTTCTGCAAATCAGCAGCACACGCCAGGGTTTGTCGCGGTCGGACTCATTCTCGATCCAGACATCTGCCCCGATGATCGGCTTCAAGCCCCGGGTACGAGCGCCCTTGTAGAACTTGACCATGCCGAAGAGGTTTCCGAGATCGGAAATTCCCAATGCGGGCATGCCGTCTTTTGCGGCAGCGTCAAGCGCCGCATCGATCTGGACGATACCGTCGGTGATCGAGTATTCGGTGTGCAGGCGCAGATGGGTGAAACGAGGGGAATGCGGCTCAAAGCCGGAGGGGGGTGCGGATGAGTTCATCCGGGCATTTTAGCCGAGTCATTCACGGTTCAGAGCAGGTTGGGTGGAGCTTCTCTTTCCAGCAAGGCTCGCTTGCGCTCGACGCCCCAATGATAGCCGGACAAGCTGCCGTCGGCATGAACGATACGGTGACAGGGAATGACGATGGCAACCGGATTTGCTGCACAGGCACCCGCGACGGCACGGGCGGCACGGGGTGCATTGATGCGTCGGGCAATTTCCGCATAACTGGCGGTTTCTCCCGGCGCAATCTCGCACAACGCCTGCCAGACACGTTGCTGGAAGGCGGTTCCGCGAATATCGAGCGGGTATTTGAACTCCCTTTCCGGATATTCAGCAAGCCAGGATGCGTCGTCCAACAGCCGTGCAAAATCAATATCATCGTCGGCAGCGGGAAAAACCTCCGACCCCGGAAAGCGCTTGTGAAGCGCCTGAATCAACGCTTCGGGATCGTCACCCAGAAAGATGGCGCAGACACCGCATGCGCTGGCAGCAACGAGCATCAGGCCAAGATCTGTTTCAGACAGGCCAAAACGAATGGAAGAGCTGGTCATGGAATCCCCCTGCGCTGGCGCATTTGCTCGAACAGGCAAACAGCCGCTGCCGCGCCAACATTCAGCGACTCAATGCCCTTCATCATAGGAATACTCAGGATTTCATCGGCACGTTCCAGGAGCGTGGACGAAACCCCCTGCCCTTCGGCCCCGAAAAGCCAAGCCACAGGGCCGCACAAATCGGCATCAAAAAACATCCTGGACTTCTCACTCGTGCCCGTTGCCACTACCTTGCCTTGATATACAGCAAGCTTCTGGACGACATCGATCTGTTCGTGAATGCGCAGATGGAAATGTGCTCCCATTCCGGCTCGCAACGCCTTGGGCGACCAGGCTTGCGTGCAACCGGGTGTAAGCCACGCCAGATGGATGCCCGCTGCGGCAGCAGTACGCAGGATTGAGCCAAGATTACCGGGATCCTGGATGCCATCGAGTACGACGAGTGTTTCCCGTTCCGTCACCTCCTGCGCATCGGGCAGCGGCACCGCAATACGTGCGAGGATGCCTGTAGGTGTATCGACCGGGCTCAGGCGGGCAAAAAACGCATCGGGGGCACAGATTGGAGACTCTCCGGCAGGCAGGCGGTTGAGCAAGGCAAGAATTTCAGGGTTTTTGCATCCACTCATCGACACGCAAACGTCGAGCAAGACAATGCCCGCATCAAGCGCACAACCAAGCAAATGCAGACCATCTAGCAGGGTCTGGCCGCGTTCACGGCGCTCGCGTGGCGCCGAGGCGAGCGACGCAAGCAATTTGAGCCGGGGATTGTCGCGCGAGGTGAGATGAGTAAGGGTAGAGCCCATCACGAA
>JAITWP010000162.1 GCA_031285365.1 Azoarcus sp. | reverse complement strand
TGCCGTTCGTGATGTCCAACATGTCGATGGACATGCTGCTCAGGCGCATGGGCCGTGATGACTACACGGTCCACGGGTTTCGCTCGTCGTTCCGGGATTGGGTCGGCGAAGAAACCGATTTCCCGCGCGAGCTGGCGGAAGCGGCTCTGGCGCATCAGGTCGGAAACGACGTCGAGCGCGCCTACCGCCGGGGAGACGCGCTCGAAAGAAGACGGAAGCTGATGGAGGCGTGGGAGGCTTACATCAGTTGATCAGCCTGTCGTCGACGCTGCGCTCTTCCGCTCACGCCAAGCAATGCTCCTTGGTCGCCCTTCATTTTGTTGACTAATTGGGGGGAACGGTGTTGCGACTCGCGGGGCGGGGAATTTCACGCGGGAAATGAGCTTCTCAGGCGAGTCCCCCCGATTGTGGGTTTTTTCGCGGGGAAATGAAGATAAATTGGGGAAAGTCGCCTCCTGCCCACTTTTTCAATCGGAATTTGAGCTGCTCAAGCATATGAAGAGAACATGCCGATAACACTGCCGGGCCGTCCGAACGACGCACAGCTCATGGGATACGCCGAATTGATCGAGGCATTCGATCTGGATTGCCCTCCTCCCCGCCGCATGACCGCGTTGCGCGCAATCGGCCAGAAAACAACAGCTATGCTGGATGGCGTCGAATGGGTGTTCTTACCGCGGAATGCCAACTACCGGGTCCCCGAGGAGCCGATTGAGCACATAACGGTCGCCCTCAAGCATGAGGGGGTCGATCTAAGAGTCCTAAGCCAGCTTTTCAAATGTGAAGAGGTCTCGGACGCCCTGACCCGTCTCATCGAACGAAATCCTCGCGGTCTCTACACGCGCCGCGCGTGGTTTCTCTACGAATGGCTGCTGGATGCGCGCCTCGCCATTGATGACCTCCAAGGGGTTCCGTATATCCCCCTGCTCGACCCGAACCAATATATCTGCCGCCGGGCAACGCGATCCCGCCGACACAAGGTAGAAAACAACCTGCCAGGCGTTCCTGGCTACTGCCCGCTTATCCGCCGAACAGAGCGGCTTAACGAAGGGCGAATCGACGCGCTCCATGCCGAGGCGATAGACACGGTGGCGCGCGCCGATCCTGTAACTCTTCGGAGGGCCACCAACTTTCTCCTACTCAACGAGAGCAAGGGCTCGTTTGGGATCGAAGGCGAGACGCCTCCGCGCAATCGCCTGGAACGATGGGGTCGCGTGATCGCGGATGCCAGGGAGGTCAGTCTGTCCATCGAGAGCCTTGATCGACTTCATCGATCTTTGTTCGACCCCAGGGATCAACGTTTCGTTGTTTACGGGTTGCGCCAGATTGGCGGATTCGTGGGCAGGCACGACGGCAGGGACCAATCCCCAATTCCCGATCATGTTTCGGCGCGGCACGAGGATGTCGCGGAGTTGCTCACAGCCATTTTCGCCGCCTATGACCTATGTCTGCGCACCAAGTTCAATCCGGTCTTGAATGCCGCACTACTCGGCTTCGGCTTTGTTTTCGTCCACCCCTTTGAGGATGGGAATGGGCGACTGCACCGGTTTCTTATCCAGAAGGCGCTTGCGGACTCGAAGTTTAATCCTGAAGGCGTGGTCCTGCCGGTGTCAGCGGCGATCCTTGAGGACTTGCCCGGCTATCGGGCGGCGCTTGAAGATTACTCCGAAAGCACGCTTCCCTTCATTGATTGGGAGCCAACGGTCGATGGCAACGTCAAGGTGCTAAACGAAACAGCCTATCTCTATCGCTATTTCGATGCCACGCGGCAGGCGGAGTATCTCATGGACCGGCTGGAAAGGACGGTGCGGTTCTCCCTTCCCGCAGAGCTGGACTACCTGGAGCGGTTCGACGAAGCCAAGCGACTCCTCGCTGAGTGGGTCGACCTGCCTGACCGCCTGGCCAGTTTGTTCATCCAGTTTTGCTCGCAGAACGGTGGTCGCCTCTCATCTCGGAAGCGGGCGCAATATTTCTCCGGCCTTTTGGACGAGGAAATTCAACGTCTGGAGGATGCCATTGCGCCCGCCGCCGTTCCAAGTTCCTACCCCGTTGCAGGTTGATTTCGGCAAATGAGACCCTGAAACACTCGGATTGGGTAAACCAGTTCGGAATTAGCGGAAATCGGCCGTGGGAGGCTTACATCAGTTGATCAGCCTGTCGTCGATGAGCTTCTGAAGGTCGGCACTGCGAATCAGCGTCCGCTTCCCGACCTTGGCACGCGGAAGCTGCCCGGCCCTGATCAGACCGTAGAGAGCGGTCCGGGTGAGGCCGGAAGCAGCCACGGCTTCCGGGATCGTGTAGACGATCTTACTCAAGGCCGGTGCTCCCGAAACCCGCAGTGCCGCGGTCGGTCTCCGAAGTTTCTGCAACCTCGACGACGTTCGCACGAACGACGGGAGCCAGCACCAGTTGGGCGATGCGGTCGCCTCGCTCGATCGGGAAAGCCTCATAGCCG
Source organism: Azoarcus sp. (assembly GCA_031285365.1). Classification (GTDB taxonomy): domain Bacteria; phylum Pseudomonadota; class Gammaproteobacteria; order Burkholderiales; family Rhodocyclaceae; genus WRNU01. The sequence continues at coordinate 638 of JAITWP010000162.1, read as the reverse complement.
TGGGTGTTGTGGAGGATGACCTTGATCTCACCGCGGCAATCCGCGGCTGGTCGAAAGGGTATTCGTCGCGCAGGGCGATTGCCTGCTGTTCCGCGCCGAGATCCCACTGCCATGGGAAAAAGATGAAATTATCCCAGACCTCCGGCTCCACAATCACATGGAGGTTCGGCAGGCGATCAGCCACCATTGCGGTGAAGGCCTCCCATGCACCGGTTGTGTCCGGGTTGCGAGAGCGGTCGTGATTGCCGGCGAGTGCCACATAGACGGTGTCGGGGTTGGTTTCGGCGGCGATGAGATAGGCTTCGGCCGCTGCGACAACCGTACCGTGGCCGACGAACGGATGTTCGAGAAAGCGGGCAGCAGTTCGCAGCGCACATAGCTGCGATAGGTGCGCAAGCCCTCGGGCTTGTAGAAGGCCCCGCAGCGGGTTTCGTGTTCGGCCTGAAAGACCTCGAACAGCGGCGCTGTGGAGACAGGCGCGGGCGCTTCCATGGTCGCGGCGAGCAGGGCGGCGGCCATCTGGCGGGCGACTTTGACCGGGATTTCGGGGAAGGTGCCGAGCAGGCGGCGGGTCTGCCGGTTGCCTTCACTGAGACGCATTACCCAGCTACGCGCACCGCTGGGGCGAACCCGCAGCG
>JAITWP010000134.1 GCA_031285365.1 Azoarcus sp. | reverse complement strand
CCACGCGCACAACTTCGACCGCCTGCGCCACCTGACCGGCCTGCACGCGCCGGGCGATCCCTCGCGCTGGTGGGGCCGCGTCGGCTGGCGCGTGCAGACCGCCGACCGCCTGCCCGTCGCCGGCCCCGTACCGCTGTGGCCGCTGCCGCCGGGCACGCGCGCCGACCAGGCCCGGCTGCTACCGCGCACGCCCGGCCTGCACCTGCTGTGCGCCCTGGGCGGCCGCGGCCTGACGCTGGCGCCGCTGCTGGCCGACGTGGTGGCCGCGCGCATCGCCGGCGCGCCGCTGCCGGTGGAACAGGCGCTGCTGGACGCCGTCGATCCCGGCCGCTGGCTGGTACGCGCGGCGCGGGGCCGGAGCGCGAGCGGGACGCCCGAATTGGAGCGTGAACCGCATCCCTAGCCCTTGGGAATCCCTGGACAAACCCGTGCGACCAGACGCACCCAGCGAAGTGGCGGTGATGAAATTCTGGAGAACGCGGTATGTATGTATGTATTTCAGGGTGATCGTTGGCAACCCGGAGCTGCGCTTTTTGGAGTACGAATCAGCCGGTTCTCACGTTCTATACGGCAAGCCTTCGATTCAATTTCCTGAGTTCCTTTTCTGCAAGTCGAAGAACAGAATCTGAAAAATTCTGGTCACATTGCATCGACTCGCCATCAAGCTTTGGGACACCGCCAAGCAGCAGGCCAAACGCGTTGATTCTCTGTTTCATGACGCCAACCGCCTTTTCATCGCGCGTACCGTTGAACGCTGGATATGCGTAATGGATGGGCCGATCCGTAATCGCCGACCATGAACCGACGCGACGAATTCGACCGTTGCGCTGAAGTGTGCGGACAGGACTAGGGTCAAGTTCATAATGGATCAGGTGCCGGCAGTAACGGTGCAGATCGACACCTTCACTGAGGCGATCGGTTGCAACCAGCACGTCGGGGCCAAACGGGCTATTAAAAATATCCCGGACGATATCGGGTTGGCCGGCATAGAGTGTCCTCGGTTTGCTGTGACCCTCATGGTCCCACGAACCCATAACCCGAAAGCCATCATCAAGATGACCGGGAAAATGTGAAGCCCCAATTGAAGATTTTCCTTGCGCCCAGCGAAAAATATTTTTCAGGATCGCCGACGTAGACTTTCCCCTGATGAGCGTATCGGCCAACACCCGCGCCGCCTCTGCAATCGTCGGTACAGCTTTGACTTTTGGTGCATGACGTGGCCTGCACTTTTCGAGCTGATCGACGAGTTCCTTTTCAGTATTTGCCGGCTCACCTATCCAACCTGCAACCTGCGACCGTATGCCAGGGCTGCAAAGCCAGTCGATGATCGGCTTCACAAGGTCACGATGTTCAGGAAAGTATTTTTCTGATAATATCGATCCCCATGCCTGACGCCATTCATCCCCCATCAAATCTTCCTGACAAGATTCTTTCACCTTCAGCGATTGTTCCAGGACACTGAGCAGTTCGCTTGCAGTGGCCCGATGATGGCAAAACACCAATACCTTCTCACCGTCATCTAGCAACGGATGGATGGACTCGCTGACCGCTTTGATTTTCGGATGGGGTTGCTTGCGACGGACCTCAAGCGATTTTTCGGCTTCCGTTATATGCCTCGCTACAACGGGATCGGATGCCATGGTTAGAGCGACTCGCTGAAGTTCAGCGCCGACATATTCCCAGCCGATGTGAAAACGCGGGTCATTGCGGCGTTCACCCTTGCGTCGCACGGCGAGCAAAAGGACGCGATCCATCCGCAACAGCAGTTGGAGATCGTCAGACGTCGCCGGAGCCGTCGGGATTTCCCAAGGCGCCAAACCAACGGCGCCGAAGTCACGGCGTTCTACCGCGGACAGGGTATCTATACTGTGACGAATGAGATATGGCTGCAACTCGTCGATCGCCTTCTTCGCCGCATCCACGAGACGTTTCGACTCCGCGACGACATCGTATCCATCGCCGAGCGCATACAGGCGTTCCAGTTCGTTCGCATACTGGCGTACCGCATCCAGTTCGGTAACCCCCACGAGCCGCAGCAGTTGTTCCAGTTCGGTGAATCTGATACTCATGGGCGTAGCCGTCAGGATCAGTTTCCGTTTGGCGTATTGACCCAGATTATGGAGCGCCTCATTGAACGCGCTGCCATCTCCTTTGGCGCGATGCGCCTCGTCGATGATCATCAGGTCGCACGCGGTACGCTGTTCATTATTTCCATGACTCTTGACCAGAAGGTGATGCGTCGCAACCTGAATACGGCCCGAATTCAATTTTGCAACATCACCAGACTTGATGCGGTTGGCGTCTGCGCCATACTCCGAGAGCATAGGAATGTGGCGCTCCAGTTCTTCAATCCAGCGGCGACGCAACACCTCGTTGGGGGCGTAAATCCGCACACGTTTTCCCTGACACGCAAAAACCCATGCCACGAGCGCGCCCACCGTCGTTTTTCCAAGCCCGACATCATCAGCAAGAAGAACACCCCATACAGGCTTCTTTATTGCGGACGAAGTCAC
>JAITWP010000109.1 GCA_031285365.1 Azoarcus sp. | reverse complement strand
CCGAGTTTGTGCACGGCAGCCGCCAGACGGGCTTCCGGGGGCATGCCGAAGACGATGGACATGTCGGCGGGGATGGTGAGCCAGGCGTTGTCGGCGAGTTCCTGTTCGAGCTGACCGGCCGTCCAGGCGGCGAAGCCGAGGCTGACGAGCACTTCGTGCGGCTCGCCCTCGCTGCTGATCGCTTGCAGGATGTCGCGGCTGCTGGTGAGGCCCACTTCTTCGTTGACACGCAGCGTGGAGTGCCAGTCGCCGCTCGGGCGATGGAGGACGAAGCCCCGGTCGGTCTGTACCGGACCGCCGAAGTAGACGGGCAACGAGGTGAAATTATGGGCGTCGAGTTTGAGTTCCACGCGCTCGAACAGCGTGCCCAGCGTCATGTCGAGCGGGCGATTGACGATGACTCCCAGCGCCCCCTGAGCGTTGTGCTCGGCAATGTAGGTGAGGGTGCGAGCGAAATGCGGGTCAGCCATGTGGGGCATGGCGACCAGGAAATAGTGCGTGAGGTTGTTCGGAACAGTATCCATGCGCGCATTTTACGCTGCCCGGATAGGTTGTGCAGTGTGCGAATTGAAACAGTGCACAGCACAAGTGCCAGCGTGGCGTTACATTGTCATGCACGCCCTGTGTAGCCAGCGATCAAGCCGAGCAGCTCTTCTTCCTGATAGGGTTTGCCGAGATAGTGGTTTGCGCCGATTTCCATCGCGTAGTCGCGGTGCTTGTCGGCCAGCCGTGAGGTGATCATGATGATCGGCACGTCTCTCAGTCTGGCATCGGCGCGAATGTTGCGAACGAGGTCGAAGCCGTCCATGCGTGGCATTTCGATGTCGGAGAGGATGACGTCGGGCCTGTTGTCGATCAGCGATTCGATGGCGTCGACGCCATCCTTGGCTGTGATGACGCGGTAGCCTTCGCGCTCCAGCATGCGGCTGGTGATCTTGCGTACGGTCAGCGAATCGTCGACCACCATAACGGTTGGCTCGTGCGCGACTTCCTGTTCCGATATGTCCTCGATCACTGGCGATAGTGCCCCGGGGATGTTGCTTATCAGCCCGTGGAAGGCTTCGCGGCTCGTCATCGCGATGGGATTGATGATGAGTACGATCTCGCCGTTGCCGAGTACGGTGGCTCCGGTCATGCCGGCGATTCGGGTTAATTGTGGGCCGGCGTTCTTGACGATGATTTCCTGCTGACCGCGCAGGCCGTCCACATGCAGGGCCATGGCCTGTGCGCCGGAGTGCAGCAACAACACCCAACTGTATTGGCCGATTTCCGGTCGGGCACCGCGGCTGCCGAGCAGCCTCGGCAGGTAGCAATAATCGTATTGCTGACCAAGCCATTCGATGCTGCCTTCTGTCCGCAGGCGTTCAATGCCAGCGACCTTCAACTCCATGATCTGCGCAATCATGCTCGCCGGGATCGCATAGTGCTGATTCCCCGAACGCACCAGCAGAGCCTGGGTGACGGCCAGGGTGAGCGGCAGGTAGATGCTGAACGTCGTCCCTGAGCCGGTGGTGGAAGAGACGTCGACCCGTCCGCCGACTGCAGCGGTTTCAGCCTTCACCACGTCCATGCCGACCCCACGGCCGGAAACGGCGGTTACTTTTTCGGCAGTCGTGAAGCCGGGAAGGAAGATCATGTTGGCAAGCCGCCGTTCATCGGCAACTTCGTCAGGCCCGAGCAGACCGCGTTCGCGGGCGCGGGCGGCGATGCGCTCGAAATCCAGCCCTGCGCCGTCGTCGGACAGTTCGATGATGATTTCGTTGCCTTCCTGCCGCGTCGTGAGCGTGATCTGGCCGATTTCGGATTTATTCTTCACCCGGCGGATTTCCGGAGGTTCGATGCCATGCGCCAATGCGTTGCGCAACAGGTGTTCGAGTGGCGCGACGATGTGTTCGAGTTCGCTGCGGTCGATTTCGATACCGCCGCCGCGCAGATCCAGATTGGCGCGTTTGCCGAGATCCCTGGCGCCCCGGCGCACGATCCGGTACAGGCGCACGGCGAGGCTGTCGAACGGGACCATGCGTACCCGCATCAGTGCCTGTTGCAGTTCTCGGGTGGTGCGCGCCTGGCTGTGCAGGGCAAAATCGGCGCTGTCGAGGTTCTTCAGCAGGTGTTGTTGCACCGTGGTGACGTCGTTGACGCTCTCGGCCATCATCCGCGTGAGTTCTTGCAGGCGGGTGTAGCGGTCCATCTCCAGCGGATCGAACTCGGCATGGCTGCTTTCGGCCTGGGCGATGCGGGTCTGCATCTGTACGTCGGCCTGGATTTCGACTTCGCGCAACTGATTGCGCAAGCGAATGACGTTTTCTGTGAGATCGAGCAGGCTTCGGCGCAACTGGCGCAACTCGCCTTCGATTCGGGTACGGGCCACGCCGATTTCGCTGGCGTCATTGACGAAGTTGTCGAGCATTTCCGCGCGTACGCGCAGGGCGGTGCCGACGACCTCGCTTATGGCCGATGCTGTTGCGCGAGGAGCGGCAGCGGCGGGTTTTTTCTCCGGCAGAGGCGCTACGGGTTCCGGGAGCTTTTCAACAGGTTCCTCATGCTCGATGGGACTGTCGGCGGGGGCAGGGATCTGGGCAGATAAATGTTCGAGCAGTGGCTCGGACATGGGTTCGGCAACCGGGGTTTCAGGGGCTGGGCCCTGCGCCAGCACGGCGACCATCTGCTCGATGCCATCTACCGCAGAAGCGATTTCGTCGACGAGGGCAGCGGTATCTTCCTTGGTGTTGAGAGCCAACTCCACACGGGATTCAAGCTGGTGCACCCGGGAACCCAGAACCATTGCACCGGCCATTCGCGCGCTGCCCTTGAGGGTGTGCAGTTGCCGTTTCACGAGCATGGAATACTCGGTGCTGCCAAGGTCATGGTGCCAGGCACGCAGGGTGGCGTGCAACTCGTTGAGCAGTTCCCCGGCTTCTTCGAGGAAGATCGGAAGCAACTGTTCGTCGATTTCGTCGTGAACCGGCGTAGTGCTTGCCGTCAGAAGGGGAGATTTTGGCGCAGCTTCGAGTTCGATAATGGTAACGGCTTCGGGGAAAGCTTTCGCCACTGCCTCGGCAATGGCTATGTTATCGGGTTTTTGAGCCGCTACCTGTTCATGACCGATTCTGTCGAGTTGTTCGATCAGTTCCGGTGTTTCCAACGGCATCTGTAGTCCGATGACTCTGGTCAACATGTTGTCCAGCGTATCGGCGCAGATTTTGAACAGGGCCAGTTCATTGGCCGTCGGCGGACGTTTCAGGTCGTGGATGCGTTGCTGCGCCAGTTCCAGTGCTTTGCCGAGTGTGTACAGCGGGGTGCAGTGCGCAGTGCCCGAGATACCTGCGCACGAATGCGCGGCACGCAAGGAGGCTTCAGGCAGTAGCAAGGTGGGATTGTCGGCGAGATGGTCGAATTCCTGATGCAGCGTGAAGATGTGCATCTGGGCTTCGGTCACATAGAGCTCAAACAGTGCCCGTGATATTTCGGTATCACCGATGTAGATCGTGTCAGACTCAGATGCGGGTTCGGCTTCAAAGTCAGGTCCGAATCCGAATCCGAACCCGGATTCGGATCCGGATTCGAGATCAAGTTCA
>JAITWP010000078.1 GCA_031285365.1 Azoarcus sp. | reverse complement strand
CTCCTGCGCCCCCCCTTGGGCGCGGGCTCGCTGGGCGGCGCACTGCCCGCTTTTTCAACCACCGGATCAACCCAACTGCCTGTGATTCTGTAATCGTAGGAAAACAGTTTTTCTATCGGATTGCCAAACACCTTCTGTGACAGGAATGTCATCGCGCCCGCCACCGGATTGACGATGGCCGCGCCAATGGCAACCGTCTCGGACAGGGACGGGTACACTCTCACCTGCAAATCCTGGGTCTCGGCAGTAATGTCGGTCTGCCCCAGCATCAGCACCCGCGCCGACGGACCGGCGATTGCAACGCCATCCGGGATACGCATCACACCCTCGGAAACCGTGGCCTCGCCTTTAATACTGTCGAAAGCAAATCCATCGGAAAACACATCGCGAAAATCAAGCGTCACCCGGCGCGGCAATGCCTGCAAACTGAGAACGCCGAGCAAGCGCCCGAAACCGGGTTCAATACGTTCAAAACGGCCGTTGCTGGCATCGAGTTCGAGTTGACCAGAGAGCGTCGGATAGTTGATCCGGGTCGGTGGGCCTTTCCAGTCAACTTTCCCGGCGAATTTTGCTTGACCGCCCTGTACGACGTTGTTGTACCCCATTGCCGTGACAAAGCGACCGACATCGCCAACATCCAGGGTGAAATCGAGTGTGCTGTATTGTGCGTCGGGTTTCCAGTAACCGCTACCGGAAAACTCTGCATCGGTATGACGAATGGAAAGATTGTCGAGTTTCCAGCCACCTTCCTGGTTGGTTGCCCGCACTTCAAGTTGCCCCAATTCACGCGCACCAACGGCGAACTCCTCCGCTCGCACATCGAGTCCCGGCAATCCTCGGGGAGGAACTGGGCTGGAAGAGGATGAATCGCTCCCGCCCCGATCGCCGTTTCCATCCCCTGACAGGGCCAACCGACTCAGCCGCGCCGACAGTATTCCATCCCCCCCACGCCTCCAGGAGATAACACCCTGCGCCTCGGTGCTGTTCAACTGCGCGGTCCAGCTTTCAGCACTGTTCGCCCCGCGCAGCTTCATTTCGTTGAAGTTATAACCGAAAGCACGCATTCGCCGGGCATCGAGTGTGACGCTTATCAGCAGCGGCGCATTTTCACCATTCCGGTCGCCGCCCTCGCTCTGACTCTGACTCTCACTCTCGCCTGCGGCCAGGGTCCATTGCCAGGCATCAATATCCAGCGTATCGAGTAAGGCTGCAACATGGACTCCGTTACTGGAAGACGCCGGTGGCGGCTGGTACAGTCCCACCCCGCCATGTACAACCCCCGAGGCATCGCGTACAAGCACGGCTTCAAGCCTGTCACCCAGTTTCGCCGTGGTTCGCCTGCCCGTTCCCTGGGAAGTCGTCACAATCTCCAGCGGCCAGGCTTCATCAGCTTCCTTGGCAAAAGGCGCTGGCAGACGCGAAGACAGTCCCTTGAGTCCGGAGCGCACAACGATCCTGTCTTTATCCTGGCCGAAAGTCATTTCGGCACTCCACGGCGTGTTTCCACTGATCCATCCCAGTAACGGCCAGCCAAACGTCTCTTGCGCAGCAGCTGCCGCCACTTGCCCGTGTGCGGTCAACTCAAGCCCGCCTGCGCCGGCCTTGCCCTTGACCGAGCTCTCCCCGCCAAGCAGACGACCACGAATGGAGAGTTCCTCCAGCGCCTCCCCGGTAAAACTTACACTGCCCTCGGCAGCTTCCAGCGCAGGCCCGGAGGCGACACCGCCCATGCGGATACGGTTGGCAGCAAAACGGTACTCCCCCGTGACCTCGGTTTCAGAAACATCGTGCAGCGGCATCACCAGTTTGAGGTCAAGTCGGCCATTGCCTTCGGCCTTCAATGACTTCGTGAAACCATGCAAGCGCTCGGACAGAGGACTCTCGGCGATGAAACGCAAAAAATCCGCGCTCGGCCCATTCGCTCCCCCATCTATGGTCATGATTGCTTTCAGGAGATCAGGAATTTCAACCCGTATGGGCTCCACCCGGACGCCGAAAATATCTCCGCCACGGGATTCAATGACAAGTCCCGGCCCCGTGAAGCGCAGTTCTGCATCGAGACGATCAAGTGAGGGCCAGCCTTTGGAATAATCGAGACGAGTATCGGTTGCCAAAGCTTCCACCAGGAATTCTCCTTTCCCATCCCGGAACGGAAAACTGTCTATCGGCCCCTTGAGTTTTACTTTCGCACCAGTCACGTTACCGTGTGCGAGCGAGTTCTTCAGCCATTCACGGATGTTCGGCCCGGCAATGATGGGTATGTAACGCCACGCCGCCGCGCCCTGGACGCGGGTCAGCACACCGGTAATGTCGAGATCGCCAGAGCCGCTCTCCGCTGGCCAATAGCTGCCGTTTGCCCGGCCTGCCGCATCATCATTGGCAACCTCGATGGCATCAAGCGTCACTGCCAGGTTCCCATTATTGTGGTTCCAGCCGCCCGAAGCGTCGAGGCTGGTGACCGGGATGCGCACCTGTTCGAACACTCTGGGCAGATCGATATAGCTGTCCCGGCTAGAGAACACGTACGTCCCCTCTCGGCTGTTTCCCCTGATCCGTCCCGACATGTTGCCCATGCCCGGTATGAGGCCACGCGCAGTCAGGCGGATGCCTTCAAATTCCGTATCGATCTTCCACGCCTGCAAAGCGCCGATTTCACCCTCCCATTCGAGCGAAAACGTCCGCAAGTACCCCCTGGGATCGAACTCGGTCAGCAACGCACGCGCATTTTCACTCCTGTCGAGCGGCAAACTTTCGGCCAGTTGGATGAACGTTGTCAGGTCAAGCGAGGAAACCGAGAGTGCGCCACCATTGGGCGTACCGTCATCGGCATTGCGCAGCTCAAGCCTGAAATCGATGGGCGTGCCAAAACGGACTTCCCTGGATTCCAGCCACAGGCCGCGTGCGCCGAACTCGACACTTCTCGGCGTCTGGCGCGCCTGCACCCTCCCGTTGAGCCGGTCGAACCTCAATGGGGTCAAACCGGAAGCCAGCGTGGTTTCCACGCCTTCCAGATCCAGGTCTGCGCTCAGGCTGCCCGCCCCCTTGCCATCGCTATCGAACCACAGCCGCACACGGCCACGCCCCTTGCAGGGAACTGGATAATCCACCCACGCCGCCCAGCCGCCGAGGTCGGCGCGTTCGAGACCAACGGAAAAGCGTCCGTCAATCCCGCCCAGCGTAGTGGAATCGTAACGGCGCACATCGCCGTTCAACTCGAATCTTGTCGCCAGTTCTTCGGGAGGTTGCGCCTGAAGTTCCAGACGATGACTGAAAAGACCTCGCTCGAAAGAGAATTGCACGCTGGTCAGCCGCAACGGCGGTGCGTCACGCAAACCATCGTTCCAGACCAGGGTCGCATCGCGCACCGCAACCCGGGACTGTTCGAGCAACCAGGCAATGGGGTTACCGCGTTTCTCCGAATCTGGATCCATACGGATGCCCGCCACGGTGAAAACGCCATTTTTGTCGCGCGCCAGTTCGATTTCCGGCCCGACGATTTCCAGCGCGCGAAAATAGGGCATCCAGCGCGGCAGGGACGTCCACGATAACGTGGCCTCGACCTGTTTCAGCCGCAACGCCTCGTGCTCCCCGGAACGAATCGCCAACCCCTCCAGATGCAGGCGAGGCCGCAACCAGAACCAGTCCGCTTCCAGGCGCTCGATACTCACCTGCGCGCCAACGGCATTGGAAAGCTTCTCGGCAACCCATTCGCGGTTTTCACCAAGCCAGGGGAACAGCCAGAAGCGCATCACGACGTACAGGATGCCGCACACAACGCCGGTGGCCAGCAACAGCCATCCAAGAATACGCGCCGAGCGCCGTAAAACGACGCTCTGCCGGACAGAGCGTTTCAGGGCAGGCATTCCAGCAAGAATTGAAAAATCGGAGTTTTCGGCACTCATACTTCAGCGTTCAACAAAAGCGCCCGAATACGACGCAATACCGCGAACGCCAGTCGCTGCCCCGTACTGGACGTTCCATGCGATTGCACGGATACATGGCTGCATTAACCCTGTCCTCCGGGCGACCCCCGGAGAAGCGCCTACGCCTTTACACTTACCACTTGCGTAGATGTGACTATTTTAACAACAACGTAAGGGCTTTCGATGCAACCCAGTCTCTCCACGGCAGAAATTGTCCGCCGTGCAACACGGCAGTCGCGTTTTCTGCAACGAATGCTTGACAGCCGTCCCTGGCTGGCCGAACGCCTGATCGATAGTCTCGGCCAAGCGCTCGACAGTGACGCCATGCGTGCCTTCATCATGCAGCAAGGCGGCGACGAAGCTCAACTGCGTCCAGCACTACGCCAGTTGCGCACCTGGGTGCTGTGTCGCCTGGCGGTACGGGATCTCGAAGGCATGGCCGATCTGGCCGAAGTCACCGAGACCATGACCGTACTGGCCGAGGTCGCCATTCGCCACGCCTGCGACGTGCTGCACGCCTCGCTCCTGAAGCGGTACGGCACACCTTGCTCACCCTCCGGCGAAGAGCAGGAACTGCTCATCATCGGTATGGGCAAACTCGGTGGCCGGGAACTCAACGTCAGTTCCGACATCGATCTCATCTTCCTCTACCCCGAGGATGGCAATACCACGGGGCCAAAAATTATCGACAATTTCGAATTCTTCGAACGTCTCGGCAAACAGATCATTGCCACGCTGGGGGAGATCACCGAACACGGACAGGTGTTTCGCGTCGACATGCGCCTGCGCCCCAATGGCGACTCCGGGCCTCTGGTGGCAAACTTCGACATGCTGGAAAACTACTTCGTTTCCCAGGGTCGGGAGTGGGAACGTTACGCCTGGATCAAGGCACGGGTCATCGTCGGCGAACGCACAGAAGAACTGCAAGCCATTTCGCGTCCCTTCGTTTTCCGGAAATATCTCGATTTCGGCACCATTGGCGCCATGCGTGCCCTTCACGCCCAAATTCGCCGCGAAGTCGCGCGACACGACCGTGCCAACAACATCAAACTCGGCCCCGGCGGTATCCGTGAGATCGAATTCATCGCCCAGGCATTCCAACTCATCCGGGGAGGGCGCGATCAAACCCTGCAAATACCCCCTACCCTCCAGGTACTCGATCGTCTCGCCGCACGCGGCATTCTTCAACCCGACGCAACCAGGGAACTCAACACCGCCTACGTCTTCCTGCGCCGTCTCGAACACCGGCTGCAATACCTCGACGACGCCCAGACCCACGATCTGCCGGAAAACGAAACTGATCAGTCCCTGATCGCCGAATCCATGGGCTTTGCCAGCTACGCCGCATTCCTTGAAGAACTCGACGGCCACCGCGCCGCTGTCAGCCGTCACTTCGAAACCATCTTCGGCGAGCCGGACGCTCCGGACGACGACCCCCAACAGCTTGCCGCCGCCTGGCAAAACGCCGCCGATACCACTGAGACCGCCGCCGCGCTGACCGGACTTGGCTACCGCGATACACAAACCGTCGCCAAGCGGCTGGCCACCATACGCACAGGGTCACGCTACAACCAGTTGCCGGACAACATCCGCAACCGGTTCGACGCCCTCGTACCCCGCATGATCGCCGCTGCCGTATCCACCCACGAACCCGATGGCACCCTGATACGTTGCCTCGACCTGCTCGACGGCATCACCCAGCGCGGCGCTTACCTTGCCTTGCTGCAACAATACCCCCATGCCCTGCGCCGCCTGGTCGACCTCATCGGCGCATCTGTCTGGGCCGCGCAATATCTGGGGCGATACCCGATCCTGCTCGACGACCTGCTCGTCGCGCGCAACCTGATGACTCCGCCCGACTGGCATCAGTTCAAACGCGAACTCGCCTCCGAACTGGATGCCGCCGAACCGGACACGGAACAGCAGATGGACCTGATGCGCGAGCGGCATCACACCCAGGTCTTTCGCCTGCTCGTCCATGACATTGCCGGGGCGCTCACGGTCGAAAGACTCGCCGACCATCTCTCCATGCTCACCGACATCATGGTCGACCTCACCATTCGCCTGTGCTGGCGCAAAATCAAGGCACGTCACCGTGACAAGCCCCATTTTGCCGTCATCGGCTACGGCAAACTCGGCGGCAAGGAACTGGGCTATGCCTCCGATCTCGATCTCATCTTCATTTATGACGACAAATTCATCGACGCGGGTGATATCTACGCCCGGTTGGCGCAACGGATCAGATCATGGCTGTCGAGCCGTACCGCTGCCGGCGTTCTGTTCGAGACCGACCTGCGGCTACGCCCCAACGGAGAATCCGGCCTCGTTGCCTGCTCACTCGCCACTTTTCAGAAATACCAGTTCGAGTCGGCCTGGATCTGGGAACACCAGGCACTGACCCGGGCCCGCTTCGTTGCAGGCGACCCAGTGCTGGGCGAGGAATTCGAACGCATCCGCGAAGACATTCTGCGCCTGCCACGCGACAGGCAAGCCCTGCGCTCAGAGGTTATTGCCATGCGTGACAAGATGAGCGCCGCCCACGCGGGGAAAAGCCCGCTCTTCGACCTCAAACACGATCCTGGCGGCCTCGTCGACGTCGAATTCCTGGTTCAGTACCTGGTCCTCGGCCACGCCCACGAACACGAGGAACTCACACACAACCTCGGCAACATCGCACTTCTTGGCATTGCCGCAAAACTCGGACTGATTCCCGACGATCTCGCCTCCACCTGCGCCAACAGCTATCGCGAACTACGTCAGCTGCAACACCGTCAGCGGCTCAACAATCAACCCTCCCGTGTTCCCTTGGCCGATACCAACTCCCTGCGCGAACCGGTTCAGGCATTGTGGCGGGAAGTATTCGGAGAATCCAGGCCAAGGAAAGCGTAGAAAAATCTCTTGACCCAACCTCGAAAAAAGCCGATGCGCCCACGCGCATCGGCTTTTTTCATGCAACTCGCCTCGAGATTTCCCGATACGTGTTCAGCGGAAATGAATGACTTCGGTATCCTCTCTTCTCTCCTGGATGACCGTTCCCCGCACTGGCGGAGCCCAACCTTCGGCGGCAGCGATCTGTTCTTCCAACTGACGGACCACGTCGGCGCCCAGGCTCTTGGAAACTTCCGAGATCACCTTGCCACGGTTCATGACAACGGTTCCGCCACGCGAGGTGAGGAGTTTCGTATCCTGCCCTTCGCCCATTGCGGAAAACGCTGCCATGACCTCATAAGTCTTGGTATTGACAAGACTGAACTCAGCCACCAGTTCCAGACTCAACGTGTGGGATACCGTGTTCGTATGCTGAAGCGGGTTGGCTTCCTGCCTGAACTGGATACTGCTTACCGTGCCAAACAGCACGTATTTCGCATTCGGATACATGCCTTTCTTGATACGGGCGATGATGTCGTAGAGCTTTTCCGTATCCTTGGCGGTATAGGGCCTCGCCTCCGTGATGCGGAAATATCCGGTTTTCAGCATCTCACCCTTGATGTCGCCGGTGAATTTTCGCAATTCACCCCGTTCGATATAGGAGTATGTCCCTTCGGAGGAGGAATATTCCGATGAGCGGTTCGCGCTCATCGAGCCGCGGTAGCTGTAGGCGGTTTCGCGCTCCGAGGCACGCATTGACGCTTTGGAAGAAGCCCTGACTTCGCGAAAATATTCCCGTACCCTTTCTTCATAAGCAAGGCTGGTGACGGCTACTTTCACCTCACGCGCCTGCGCGAATGGTGCTGCCAGCGCCGAGATGGTTAACATGCTGCCAAGCAGCAACATTTTCAGAGCATTGGTCATGGTGTGTAGTCTCCAAATTATATGCAAAGCCCGCCCCATCGCGCGATGAAACACGGACAAGGGCGGGCAACAGGTGAAAGCAGAAAATCGGAAAATCTCCCCGCTCAAACGTCTCAGCGATTGAGCGTCTTGCGGATTTCCTTTTCGTCCGACCATTCCACGATACCGCTCTCGATTTCGATCAGGCGCATATTGATCTTGTAATACACGTCCTTCGTACGGGAGTCTCTCTTGATGATGGAAGAAACACTGCCGTCAATCCGGTATTGTGCGCCATGCATATTGCCCACTCTCGCAGTCGTACTTTTCTTGTAGAGACCACTCTGATTTTGACGGATCAATTCGTCGGTCTGATTCTGCATCTCATCGCCCGCGATCACGTAGCGCACCCCGTTCTTCTGCAACTGGGTGAGGATGGTGTCGGTAATGAGTTTGGTGTCGAAATATTCGCTGGTCTTGTTTGCCACCGGCGAAGCCATGAGCAGCCCGCGCCGACGAATGATGTCTTGCAGCAACGGCGTTTGCAGCATGGACTGTGTCATCTTCTCGGCAGTCATCTGGATGTCGGTGGAACCCAGGTCGGTCGTCACCGTTTCGACGGCCTTGGAATCGCCATAGCTGACACCGCCCCCAGTCGTGGGTGAATTTGAAACACAGGCAGCAAGAGACAACACAGCGGGCAAAAGCAAAATACGGCAGAGTTTCATGAAATTCTCCTGGAATAAAAAACGCCTAAAACGTCACTTTTTGAAAAAAAATCAACGGTACGGCGGATTGTCGGCGACGCCGGTGCGTTCGGAAGAAGTCGAATTGTGCGGGCTTTGCAATTCGAGTTTGAAATCAGCGGCCTTGAACGTGGGTGCAACAACATTGATGACCTTGTTCTGCTTGCCGTAGATGATTTCAGGTTTCCAGGGTTCTTCTTCCCAGACCGTAAAGCCATCAGCATCCAACCAGCGAAAACGGTAATGCAGCCGCTCGTTCCCGGGAGATGAATTGGTCACGGTGAACTGTACGCGCAGCAAGTTGTCCCGACGCACGGCGCGCATATCAGTCACCCTGAGATAGTCCATCTTGCCGAGTTCTTCCACCTTGCTGGCAATCGAACCGCCTTCGGCGGCGCTTGCGGGCAGGCAAACACTCAAACAAGCAACTCCAAAAACAAGAATCGCAGCCATTCTCTTCATGTTTTGACACCTGTCAAAAATAAAAAATCAAACGAGGCGTACGCCAAGTAAACGCCAGGGGGGAACATTGTCCCCCCTTAGCTCTCAGAACAATTTCTTCGGCAGCTTACCACCGCCAGGCAGACCCGACGGGATAGGTGACTTGCTTGCCGGTTCCGACGGTACCGGCGTCTGCGGTTGTCTCTGCTTCGAAATCTCATCCGCTCTTCTCTGGATCGACTCTATGCCTTCATCATCCTCGAACTTCGCCCAATCGGAGGAAGGCAACTCAGTGATGGAACCCTTCGCTTCCCGCTGACCGATATAGACGAAATCGCCGATGATCCGGATAGGAACGATGTTAACCTTACCACCGACCGTAATCGTACCGCGATAGGTACCTCTACCAGTACGGAATTCAATCGTTTGCTCTCCCACGGGCAGGATGGCACGGGCAATGGACAGGCGCGCCGGCAGGGTGCGCCATGCACGCTCGTCGGCCTGTTCCGACGCTGTGACCGCTACTCCCGCTGCCAGACTCCCCAGGCGACCGGCTTTCTTGCCCGCCGCGTAGGTCGTGCCTCCCTTGAGGATGCCGCGGACAGCCGTGCGGCCGATGATGCCGGGCATCTGGTCTTTCAACTGACGTTTCGCCATTGCGTCGACATTGACGAGGGTTTCAACGGGCAGACTCTTTCCGTTCACGTAAAGCGAGGCCGGCGTGTAAACCCCGGAAGAAATGACGACCGGGAACGACAGGGGCACAGTGACCAATTCCTTGTTGATCGGCAATATCAGAGGGATCGTCACGGATTTCCACGCTGGCGCCTGCCCGCTTTCCACGACGAAGAGCACATCGGCTTGATTGGGACCGGGCTTCGCCTGCCTGCCCTTGCCGGCGACCTTGGCTTTGATCAGCATGCTGTCAGGCCGCAGTTCCAAGGCGTTGCGATAGCCCGGAGCGGACAATGACGGCTCTCCCGTCATCTCAAAGTAATAGCCGGCAAGATAATGCGCGAACGCGTTCTGATAGCCGTTCTTGAGCATATTCACTTCCGGGCCTTCCAATCGATCCATCGGATACCCGTTTTCGAGCAGATCATTTGGCTTGAGAGAGACGGACTTCTTTTCCCCTTCTTCGCGGATCTTGTCGTACTCCTGCTCACGGAAG
>JAITWP010000091.1 GCA_031285365.1 Azoarcus sp. | reverse complement strand
GGGGCCTCAGGGCCCCCCAGACCGCTGACAAAGTCCCTGCCCATTGAGGCGGGGATTTTTTTATACTCAGCCCATGCTGAATCAACGCCCCCAATCCAATCGAGCCTCGAGTTTGTCTGCATAGACGAACTCGTTCCTTCCGACCACCTGCTGCGCAAGATCACGCGCGTCATTGATTTCGGGTTCATCCACGACCTGGTCAAAAGGCCGGTACTGCCCGGATAACGGACGCCCCGCGCTGGATCCGACGCTGTTGTTCAAACTGCTGCTCATCGGTTATCTGTTTGGCGTGCGCAGTGAGCGGCAATTGATCCGCGAGGTGCAGGTGTGTACGTTAACGAACCGTGGTGAACTTTAATTTGCCACCAGGACTTGAATGATCCATGAAGATGGGCGCAGCTACTGGCCTTTGGTCAGTGCTGTTTTTTGAGTTGCCCCCAAAGTTGCCCCCAGCGGGTGCCAGCTACCCCCGCCATGCATCAAACCTCCTGCCCGGCTCCGCGTGAAACATTGTGCGTGGAACGTTGCGACTTCGCGGGCTTGTGCAAGTGCCGCTATGATGCGCCTAGATTCATTACTGAACGAAATTTATAGATTCGCATGGCAATGACCAAGAAGCGCAGGAGTGGAAATGCAACGCGCCCGACTCTCGCGAACAACGATTACGCGAATGCGTTGAGAGAGAAAATTTCCGCAGCTTATGAGGGGGAGGCTACGAAGCGTACTACAACCGGCTCACCAGCGGCTGGAAGGGTGATGTTGAGTCTTCAATATGGGATTTGGATGCGGCCTGGAGAATGGGGGTCGGCGAGCTTGAACGAGTAATGCGAAACAATGATGCTTCTGAAAACCCGCTGTTCAGCCTTGTGTTTTGGGTAAAAGAGCTTAGGTGCTATCCGCCACCGGAGATCCTGGTGGCAATTGCGCAATGCATAGAGAACTACCGGGAAAACGGGGGGGATATTTCGCTGGATGAGGCCTTTTTTGGAAAGCCCCATAAAAAACGAACAAGTCCGGATTTTGAATCCGAGTCGCACTACTCGCTATATGCGGTTTTTCATAGGTTCAGGCATTGGCCCTCAAAACCATTTTTGGGTGTTGATACGTCGCAAACATTGGAGGCGCAGGCCGAGGGCTTTTTGGCGCACATCGAAGCTAAGCGGGCAAGCCAAGGCGCCATAGAAAGAGTGGTACCGGATATCGATACTTTCCTTCGTGGATATCGCCGATGGGTGGCCGCGCAGCATGGCGGAGCGGACAAGAATTAAATTTGTTGTCCTGGTCATTGGCTGGATGATGTAAAGAATACGAAGCCACTTCGCAACGTAGCGAAGCGAACTACACGAGGTGGCTATGCAAATTCTCCGACGCAAACACGTCCAGGCCCGTCTGGGGCTCTGTGCGACTGCGATTTACGAACGCTACAACCCGAAATCCCCCCGTTACGATCCGACCTTCCCGAAGCCTATTCCGCTGGGTGCCAAGGCCGTTGGATGGCTCGAAAGTGAGTTGGATAACTGGCTGAAGTCGAAGGCGTTGTTGTGTTGCCGCGGAAGATGATCGAGAGCCCCGCTTTCCTTGAGTTGCCGGCGCAGGCAAAGGCGCTCATTCCTTTGCTGCAGATCCATTGGCGTCCCGATAAGCCGGTTGATTATGGGGTCGAGGAGGCGAGGAAGAAGATTCCTTGCGACAAAAGAACCGCCCGGAAAGCCTTTGACCGACTTGCAGCGGATGGGTTCGTTGACAAGGTTGACGAGTCGTTTTTCAGCTCAAGAACTGGCAGCAAGACGCGAACGTGGAGGCTTAATTGGATGCCATGGCTGGATAAGCGGCCGACCGATGAATGGGTGCGGAAATGGGAACAAAAAAATGAATCAACCGGGGGAATAATGCACCCCGTGACCCATCCACAGGGTGCAAAAATCCCCCGTTCCAAAATTGGCGATGCGTCCAGAGGGTGCAAAAATCCCCCACACAATAAAGAAGGGAAAACGGCCCAGAAGGTTCATAAATCCCCCACACCTACGGTAACCATACCCAGCACCAACTTCCCGCCCACAGAAACCAGACCACCCGAGGCATGAAGTGAGGGATTTCAGCCAGGAAAGGAGCGCAGAAAAAATTTTGGCTCCGCGTTTTTTGAAATTTGGCCGAAGCTTTGGAAGTTGGGTGGCCTTGGAAGCCTCTGTAATGCGCTCAGAAGCAAAAGCAGTGGATAGGCAGGTGGAGAGAGGTGCTTGCCAGGGACAGCGCGCCCAGAATCGAAATCAAATCCCAGGAGGAACCCTGGCCGTAGACAACACATGACCGCCCTGTTGGGCATCACGGAGAGGAAACATCATGAATACAGGCAATGAATACTTTTGCCCGATCCGCAAGAAGTGGGTGCCGATGAACGAAGCGCCAAAGATCATCCCTGACGGCGGGATGGTCGCTGTCCGTGCGTTCATGTCTGACAGCCAGGTGGCTGCGCAGGCTGGGCGCCGGGAAATGACCGAGGATGAGAAGCAGCGCGAGCGTGCCCAAGCCTACGCCGACCACTTGGCATACGAAGCGCAGGCAGAGCGCGAATTCATCGACAAGAACCCCGGCAGCTATGAGGCGTACCGCAATCGCATGGCGGAGGCGTGGAAAGGTGGTGGTAACGCTGCCACCGGCACCACGCTGCCCGCTGACGTGCTCGCGATGGACGCCGAGACCAACGGGCACGCGAGTTATGCATGGCGCATCGCGAACGCCTGGAGGGCTTGCGCATGAACGAAGCAACCAAAACGGCCAGTATCGTGCTCGCTGACGACGCGGCCACCGTCGCGGATATCGTGAGCGCCATCGGGGCGGCATCGGTCGCCAACGGCAAGGTTGAAATTCGCTTGGCTGAAATCTCATCGAAGAAAGAGGCCGGGATCATCAAGGGGCCGGTGCGCCGCCGACTGGCGGAAGCTGGCGACGTCGCCGGCCTTGTCGAACTGGACAAGGCAGAGGCCGCCTTGAAGGCCGAGCAAGAGTCGTTGAAAGCCCAGCTTGATGCGTTGCGCAGGAAGCGCCAGCAAGCCCAAGCGGCCGAGGCAGCGAAGAACATGCCGGCGACCATGGCGGAGATTGAGGCCGCCTTGGATCGCGAAGAAGCCGCGTTGTCCACCTTGCGCGCAGCTCGCGCCGAGACTGACCGCCTTGCCCTCGAAGCGCACCAGCTCCGCGGCACGGTGCGCAGCTACGGGCACGCCCACCAACTGGGCAGCGGTGACAGGGGTATGGTTCAGCGTTTCATCACGGCGCGCGGGCTGAACACTGGCGACACGCTGGACGCTCGCAAAATCGAGAAGTTCTCCGAAGCCATCGGCATCGGCTGACGTTCATGGCGAGTGACGGACTGCCCCAAGGATGGGGCGGTGGCCAATGGTCATTTGGCTCTACGCCGTCACTCGCCACCCTCCACCCACCTAAGGTTCGTACAAGGGTCGTACAAGGTTCCAGCAAGGTTCCAGCAAGGGCGCCGGGCTTGACTTAGGGCGGCTTGACGGGTGGTTTAGGTAAGGTTCCGGTAAGGGTAAATTTTAGACTGGCTTAGATGATTGGCCCTTTATCGTCGCAAGAAACTCGCCTTTCCCGAAGCCGCCGCCTAAGCCTTCCTAGCCTTGACCGGAAGCGGTATCACTTGCGCTCCAGCGCGTAGTGCGTCCAAGTAGTCCGCCCACTGCTGCATCATCCGGCGACGTTCACGTAGGTGCGCGGTGCGATTGTAGGCGCAGCCATTCGGATCCCTGACAGCGTGTGCCAACTGGTGCTCGATGTAGTCCGGTCGGACGTGCAAGACCTCATCCAAAATCGTGCGCGCCATTGCCCTGAATCCATGGCCGCTCATCTCATCCTTGGCAAAGCCCATCCGCCGCAGCGCGGACAGGATTGCGTTGTCGCTCATCGGCCTGTCGTGAGAGCGAAGTCCGGTGAAGACGTACCGGGATCGGCTTGTAAGCGGCTCCAGTTCGCGCAGAATCTCGACGGCTTGGCGGGAGAGGGGAACAAGGTGCGCGGTTCGCATCTTCATCCTGGCGGCGGGGATATTCCATTCTGCCGCGTCCAAGTCGAACTCCGACCACTCCGCCTTGCGCAGCTCGCCAGGACGCACGAACACCAGCGGCGCGAGACGTAGGGCGCACCTCGTCACAAGGTAGCCTTGATAGCTCTCGATGGCGCGCAACAGCTCCCCCACCTTTGCCGGTTCCACAATGGCTGCGCGGTGGTCTACTTGCACCGGTGGCAACGCGCCGCGAAGGTCGGCGGCCGGGTTTCTGTCGATCCTGCCTGTGACGACCGCGTACCGGAAAACTTGGCCGCATATCTGCAGGACGCGGTGCGCCGTCTCGATGGCGCCGCGTTCCTCAATCCTGCGCAACATGGCAAGCAGTTCAGGGGCGCGAATCTCCGCGGTGGGTTTGCCACCGATCCAAGGGAAAGCATCGCGCTCCAGGCGTCCCATGATCCGCTTGGAGTGGCTTTCCTCCCACTTCGCGGACTGCTTTGCAAACCACTCGCGTGGCGACCACCTCGAAGCTGTTGGCGGCGCGCTCCGCCGATGCTCCCTTCGCGGCCTTCCTGTTGTCGGCAGGGTCTATGCCCGCGGCGAGCAGCTTGCGCGCATCGTCCCGACGCTGCCGCGCTTCCTTCAAGCTGACACCGGGATAGACGCCCAGGGAGAGACGCTTTTCCTTCCCGCCAAAGCGATACTTGAGCCGCCACCACTTGCCCCCGCTGGGGGCAACTTCCAGATAAAGCCCGCCACCATCAAACAGGCGGATAGCCTTGTCTGCGGGCTTGGCGTTGCGGATCGCGGTATTGGTAAGCATTTGGGG
>JAITWP010000032.1 GCA_031285365.1 Azoarcus sp. | reverse complement strand
GCGGTCTACGCCGGTGGAGATCACGACCATGGAGATGCGCCTCCGGCTGCATCCGGCAACGGCCCGCAGCGATTGCCCGATGGCAGCGTCTTCCTGCCCAAACCGGCTCAGCGCCAGATTGGGGTTCGTACCCTGCCGGTCGAAGCCGGAGAACTCCCCAGAGCGGTCGAGTTGACCGGCAAGGTCATCATGGATCCCAACGCCAGCGGCAAGGTGCAGGCTATCGTAACCGGGCGGGTAACCCCCGGCCCCAAGGGTTTGCCAATACCAGGGCAGAGCGTCCAGAAAGGCGAGGTGCTGGCTTACGTGACGCCGGAAGTCGGCGGTCGCAGCCGTTCGCTGGCCGAGAGCCGCCTGCGTCGCCTGCGCGAACTGTCCGATACCGTGCCACGCAAGATGATCGAAGAAGCGGAGGCTGCGGTGGCAAACGAACAGTTGGTCGCCCCGGTCAGCGGGGTCATCGCCTCGGCCAATGTGGTGTCCGGTCAGGTGGTCGAGGCTCGTGAGACCCTGTTCGAGGTGGTGAATCCCGAGCGTATGCTGATCGAGGCGCTGGCCTACGACATGGCAGTCGCCAGCGACGTGGCCGCCGCCTTTCTGGTTGTTGGCGAACAACGGTTGTCCCTGAATCTGCAAGGGGTTGCCCACAGCCTGCGCGACCAGGCCTTGCCCCTGACCTTCCGGGGTGAAGGCACCGCCGCCCTGGCGGTAGGGCAGCCGGTCAAGGTTTTCGTGCAAAGCCGCAGCACGGTGGCCGGTGTTCGCGTACCTGCTGCGGCCCTGATGAAAAACCCGGCCAACCAGACCATCGTCTGGGTGAAAACCGCGCCCGAGCACTTCGAGCCGCGCCCGGTGATGATCGAACCCCTGGACGGCGCCAGCGTTGCGGTGACCTCGGGCCTGAAAGCGGGCGACCGGGTGGCGGTACGCGCCGCCACCCTGATCAACCAGATCCGCTGACGGGAACCCGACATGTTCAAATGGCTACTCGACAACAGCCTCTCCAACCGCCTGCTGGTAATCATCGCCAGCCTGGTACTGGTGGTCTATGGCGGTTATACGCTGAGCCGAACGCCGGTCGATGTCTTCCCGGATCTCAACAAGCCGACCGTCACCATCATGACGGAAGCCGGGGGCATGGCGGCGGAGGAGGTTGAACAGTTGATCACCTTCACGCTGGAGACGACCTTGAACGGGTTGCCGGGTGTGGAAAGCATCCGTTCGGTTTCCAGTGCCGGACTCTCCTTCGTCTACGTCACCTTCGACTGGACGATGGACATCTACCGTGCGCGGCAGATGGTTTCCGAGCGTCTGTCGTCGATGGAGGAGGAACTGCCGCCGGGAATCGTGCCACGCATGGGCCCGATCAGCTCGGTCATGGGCGAAATCATGCATATCGCCATTCCCATCGACACCGAAAAGATGTCGCCGATGCAGGTGCGGGAATATGCCGACTGGGTGCTGCGTCCACGCCTGATGGCGATTCCCGGTGTTGCGCAGGTGATTCCCATCGGCGGCGAGGTCCGTCAGTTTCAGGTGCAGCCGAACACCGCGCGCATGGCCGAACTGGGCATTTCCCAGGAACAGCTCAAAAGCGCCTTGCGGGGTTATTCGTCCAACACATCGGGTGGGTTTCTCGAACTCAATGGGCGCGAATACCTGATTCGCAATCTTGGCCGTACATCGCGTCTCGACGATCTGAAAAGTCTGGCATTGACGGCCCGCAACGGCCAGCCCATTTTGCTGCGCCAGATTGCCGAGGTGACCTTTGCGCCAGCCATCAAGCGCGGGGATGCCGGTCTCAATGGCAAACCCGCAGTGATTCTCGGTATCCAGAAGCAGCCGACGGCGGACACCATTCAGTTGACCCGCAATATCGAAGCCGCCGTGGAAGAGTTGAAAAAATCGCTCCCGGCAGGCATGGAGACACCGGAAGTCACTTTCCGCCAGGGAAGTTTCATCAAGGCGTCGATCACCACGCTGCAAGGCAAGCTGATTGCCGCTTCGGTTTTTGTCGCGGTCATCCTGTTCTTCTTCCTCGGCACCCTGCGCCCAACGATAATTGCGCTGACCGCCATTCCGGTATCAATCTTCGTGACGGCGCTGGTCTTCAAGTACTACGGCCTGTCGATCAACACCATGACGCTGGGGGGGCTGGCCATTGCCATCGGTGGTCTGGTGGACGACGCCGTGGTCGGGGTCGAAAACGTCCTGCGCCGCCTGAAGGAGAATCGGGCCAGACACGGCGAACACCGGTTGCACCCGATTGAACTGGTCGCGCGGGCCACGATGGAAGTCCGTTCGGCCATTCTTTACGCAACGATCATCATCGTCCTCGTCTTTCTGCCGCTGTTCGCTCTGCCCGGCATGGAAGGACGCCTGTTCGTGCCGCTCGGCATCGCCTTCATCGTCTCGACGCTGGCTTCGTTGCTGGTTTCGGTCACCGTCACGCCGGTGCTTTCCTTCTACCTGTTGCCGCGCATGAAATCGCTCGATCACGGCGACACCCGATTGCTGGTTTGGTTGAAGGCCGGTTACCGCCGCAGCCTGCAAGTCGTTCTCGATCATCCCAGGGCAGCCCTGGCGGCAGGATCTCTTGCCGTCACGGTCGCGGTCGTGGCTGTGCCGTTTTTTCCGAAAACATTCCTGCCGCCATTCAACGAGGGAACCCTGATGATAGGGCTGCGCCTCAATCCCGGCGTCACACTGGCCGAGTCCTCCGATCTGGCCCGTCAGGCCGAGGTGCTGCTCAGGGCAGTGCCGGAAATAACCCGCGTTGGCCGCCGCAGTGGCCGGGCCGAGCTCGACGAACACGCCGAGGGGATTCATCTCAGTGAGTTGGATGCGGGGTTGAAACCCGCGTCTGAACTGACCCGCTCGATGGAGGAAATTTCAGCGGACATCCGCAGCCGTCTCGTCAACCTTCCGGCGGCCGTTTCCATCGGGCAGCCCATCTCACACCGGATCGACCACATGCTGTCCGGCATCCGTTCGCAGATCGCCATCAAAATCTTCGGCGACGATCTCGACACGCTGCGCGGGCAGGCCGATATGCTGCGTGGCAGGCTGGCCCCCATTTCCGGCATCGCCGACCTGGAAATCGAGAAACAGGTTCTGGCGCCGCAGATCAAGGTTCGGGTCGATTACGCGGCGGCCGCGCAGTATGGCGTGCCCACCCCGCAAATCCTTGCCACCCTGCAAAGCCTCGTCGAGGGCGAAAAGGTTGCGCAAATCATCGAGGGCAATCGTCGCTTCGCTCTGGTCATCCGGCTGCCGGAATCCTCCCGCTCGCTGGACGGTCTGGGTCAGATTCTGCTGGAGACGCCCAACGGAAGCATTCCGCTTTCCAGGGTCGCCTCCATCGAGGACAGCGACGGCCCGAACCAGATCAGCCGGGATGACGGCAAGCGGCGTATCGTGATCTCGGCCAACGTCCAGGGAAGGGCGCTGTCGGAGGTCGTTGGCGACATTCGCGGGATCGTCGCCGAGACGAAACTGCCCGAAGGCTATTTCGTCACCCTCGGCGGCCAGTTCCAGGCGCAGGAAGAAGCCACCCGCCTGGTCGGATTGCTGTCCATCGTATCGCTGACCCTGATGTTCGTGGTGCTGTACAGCCGCTACAAGTCGGTCACGCTGTCGGCGCTGATCATGACCAACATTCCGCTCGCCCTGGTCGGCGCGGTGATTGGCCTGTGGATTTCCGGCCAGCCGCTGTCGGTTGCCGCCCTGATCGGTTTCATCACACTGGCCGGTATTTCGGCGCGAAACGGCATCCTCAAGGTCAGTCACTACATCAACCTGATGCGCATGGAAGGCGAGGACTTCAACCACGCGATGATTCTGCGCGGTTCGCTGGAACGTCTGTCGCCTGTTCTGATGACGGCGCTGGTCACGGCTTTCGCGCTGGCTCCGCTGTTGTTTGAAGCCGAGCGCCCCGGAACGGAGATTCTGCACCCGGTCGCGGTAGTGATCTTCTCCGGCCTGATCAGTTCAACCCTGCTCGATACTTTCCTGACCCCTGCCATGTTCTGGCTGTTTGGTCGCAGGGATGCGGAACGACTCCTGTCTGACCGCGAGGTTGGGGCGCTTTGATTTTTTCCTGATGAAAGGAACCGATATGAAACCGATGTTGGCGGATTGCCGGTGCGGTTACCAGCGACGCCAAATCTGAGCTAGCATCCCCCGCTTGATTGCCAATTTCATTCAGAAAGGATTTGCCATGCTCCCGATGACCCGCGTCGTGCTCTTCAAACATGGAGTCGGCTACTTCCAGCGAACCGGAGAGATCCAGGACGACCAGCTGATCGAGCTTTCCTTCAAAGTCTCGGAGATGAACGACGTGCTCAAGAGCCTCACGGCTCTCGATTTCGACGGCGGCACTTTTGCCGCGCTCAGCTACGACAGCGAAGAACCTCTCGAACGACGTCTGGCCGAACTCAACATCGAGATTCCTCACAAAGGCGCTTTTTCGGCCTTTCTCGACAGGCTCAAGGGCGCTCGCGTCGCTCTGCCGCACGGTGGGTCGAACCTGGAGGGAACGATTGTCGGAATCGAAGAGGTAAAACAGAGCGCGGGTGATCAGAAAACGACCGAGCCTCATCTGGTGGTGCTTGCCGACGAGGGGCGTCTTGTCCGCGTTCCTCTGCTCGAACTGGATGAGCTTCTTTTCCTGGATGAAAGTGTCAGGCGCGACCTGCGAACTCTCCTCGACGCGCTCTTCTCCGGGTTGCGAAAAGACAGAAAACGGCTCTCGATTCAAGCGCTCGGCTCCGGCGCCCGACAGATCTCGATCGGCTACGTGGTCGCCGCGCCGGTCTGGAAGACCTCGTACCGGATCGTGCTGCCCGCATCAAAGGAAGAGCAACCGCTTCTTCAGGGATGGGCCCTGGTCGATAACACCACCGAGGATGACTGGAAAGGGGTCGAATTGAGTCTGGTGGCC
>JAITWP010000031.1 GCA_031285365.1 Azoarcus sp. | reverse complement strand
CTCAAGGGGCTGTTTGCGGCGGGCGAGGCGGCCTGCTGGGACTTGCATGGCTTCAACCGGCTGGGCGGCAATTCCGTGGCCGAAACCGTGGTTGCAGGCATGATCGTTGGCGAATTCATCGCCGATTTCTGCGACAAGCCGGAAAACAGCGCCCCGTTTCCGCTCACGCTCGCGCGTGAATTCGTGCAGCGCGAAGAAGCAAAACTCGCGGCCATCGTCGATGGCGACGGAACCGAAAAAGCGTTCAAGCTCTACTCCGAGATGCAGGAAATCATGACCGACCATGTCGGTATCTTCCGGCAGGGTGACGCACTGCTCGCCGGAGTTGCGAGCCTGCAACGCCTGCTGGAGCGGAGCGCCAGAATCGGCACCTCCAGCAAGTCGCGCGCCTCCAACCCCGAACTGGTGATGGCCTATCGCGTTCGGCGCATGCTCAAGGTGGCGCTTGCTACCGCACACGGCGCTTATCTGCGTACCGAGAGCCGTGGCGCGCATTTCCGCGAAGACTTTCCGCAGCGCAATGACCAGGAATGGCTCACACGCACGCTGGCCTTCTGGCCGAATGAGTCGGACAACCTGCCGCGTTTCGAGTACGAACCGCTCGACGTCATGAAGATGGAACTGCCGCCGGGCTGGCGCGGTTACGGTGCGAAAGACTACATCGACCACCCGGACACGCCTCGCCGTCAGCAGGAAGTGGATGCCATCCGCAGCCAGATGGAAGAGAAGGATCGCTTCGCCGTCCAGGAAACCCTGATGCCCTATGCCGACAAATTGCCCGCCTCGCTCGTGGGTCGCAACGAACGGCTCGATGAACCGCTGGAGAACGCGCAATGAGCGCCACTGAAAACAACACCGCTCAAAAGACCCAACAAAACCGGATTCTGACTTTCAGCATCCTGCGCTACGATCCGAGTGATCCCGCCTCGAAGCCGCACATGCAGGAATTCAGGATCGAGGAAGCCGAGAGCATGACGCTCTTCATCGTCCTCAACGAAATCCGCGAAAACCAGGACCCAACCCTGCAATTCGATTTCGTCTGCCGCGCCGGGATTTGCGGCAGTTGCGCGATGATGGTCAATGGCCGTCCCCGGCTGACCTGCCGCACGCTGACCCGCGATCTGCCCGACGAAGTCACGCTTGCGCCACTGCCGTTTTTCGAGCTGATCGGAGATCTTTCGGTCAACACCGGGAAGTGGATGCGCGGCATGAGCGAGCGGCTGCAAACCTGGGTGCACGCGCAGGAACGCGAAATCGACCTCTGCCGCATCGAAGAACGCATGGATCCCGATGTTGCCGAGCAAATCTACGAACTCGACCGTTGTGTTGAATGCGGATGCTGTGTTGCCGCCTGCGGAACCGCGCAGATGCGGTCTGATTTCGTCGGCGCGGTCGGCATGGGCAAGATTGCGCGTTTCCGGCTCGATCCGCGTGATACCCGCACGGACGATGATTATTACGAACTGATCGGCGACGACACAGGCGTGTTCGGCTGCATGTCGCTGCTCGCCTGCCACGACGTCTGTCCCAAGTCGCTGCCGCTGCAAACGCAAATCGCGTTCCTGCGGAGAAAGATGGCGGCGCAGGGGCTGGAATCGGTTCCTCTTGTGGGCCGGCTTATCTCCAGCAATCGTTGACGTTTTTGTCGGCTCCCTTTTGTCCGGCCTGATCCATGGTGAGGGTTCCGCACGCGTAGGGGTCGTTGTTGTTTTGTGCGCCTTGAGGTGTTGCTGTGAGTTGGTATTCTCGCGCCGCCGGGTTAGGCAGGGCGAAAATGTAATGGTTCGCCAACTCCCTGCTGCATTGAATGTCCGGTAAGGCGGCGCCTACGTAGGTTAGATTCACGGTGTAGAAGCGTTCCAGTGCCTGTGACATTTCCAGCAGGCAGGCCGCTGCCGTTGCCCGGCGGGTTTTTATCATGTATGACTGGTAGTTTGGTACCGCAACGGCGGCGAGGATGGCGACGATCACGACGACGATCATCACCTCCAGCAGCGTAAACCCCTTTTGAGCTTTCATGAGCAGTTCCTCTACCTGGTGATCCTGCGCCAGGATCTCCGGCCCCACTGGACTACGTTGGGCGGTGCTTGGGTGGCGATCGCAACACAATCGGCCGTGTCCATCCCGCAGACAACCACCTGGCTATTGATAACCTTGGCTTGTCCGGGCATGCCGCCGAGCAGGTCGCCAACCTTGATGGCCGAGGGAACTTTTCCATTGAGCGTGTCACTGGAATCGATTTTCCCGTCACCATTGAGGTCGAGAAAGATGAAATCCAGCGCGCTACCGGTTTGAGCATTGACGGCGTAAAGCCAACCGGAACCTTTCGGATCGCAGGGGTCGCCGCCAGCGGGCGGAATGATGGTGGTATATATGGCAACATCCCCTTGCGCAGTCTGAATGATGGTTGGCGCGCTTACGATACGCTCTCCTGTTTCGACCAGCGGAATATACCAGCCTTTCCAGGTATTCATGTCAGCCTCGCTTGCCAGAGGTTTGATGGTTTTCACCAGAATACCCGCTACGGAACCCGTAGCGTCGAAAACGCGCTGCACCAGATTACTGACCAAAAGGGTGGAGGAACCATCGTCGATCAGGCCGTATATGTTTTGCTGCGCCGTGGTACTCCTGTCAGAGATACTGAGATAGCGCCCGGTTCCGAAGTGGATGAAAGATTTTTTGACATCGGTGACGAGCTTGAGCACTGTTGTCACGGGTCGGGCGGTGATCGGCTGTGTCGGACCCGTTTCAAGCAGCTTCCTGGGTGGATTGGAGAGCGTCGTCAAATCGAATCTCCACATCTTGCCGCGCAGATCACCGGCGTAGGCCGATATGTGGGCGGTGTCCTCATCTATCCGGATGGCGGGAGCCGCAAGACCGTTGCTTGTCTCGTTCGATGCCTCGATGAAAGTCATACTGCCGGTGTCGATATTTACGATGCCCAAGGCCGCCTTGTCACTGCAACTGTTGTAACCGTTACCGAAGACGGCGCTTGGATTGCCGCCGACCTCGGCGTAAGCCAACGAACTGATGACGTTGCCCAGGTAGGCCGAAGTTGGATTGGTGTCGGGGCAGGTCTGGGGACTATTGAATTCCCACCTGACATGATTGGGCTGAAAATCTGCCGGATTGCTCACGTCAAGACCATACAGCCCCTTGCCACCGCGTCCGAGCGCGCCAACCAGAAGATATTTGCCCGGCGTCTGGGCTGGCGTCGTCACCAGAATTTCGCCGTCCACAAAAAAGTTGTGCCCGTTGGTGAGATCGGCCAACCTCGGAATCAGTGCTGATGGGATGTAGGCGAACTGTTCC
>JAITWP010000017.1 GCA_031285365.1 Azoarcus sp. | reverse complement strand
TTCACGGAGTTCAGGACATTTTCAGTGTGTTTAAACTGGACGTACTTGAGTAAGGTCTTCTTGGCATCCTGGGTATGACCGACCTCGTCGTAGAGCCAAAGAGTTTGCGGTGTACGTCCATTTGATACCTCGCTCAGAAAGCGTTTCACGGCTGGAACATTGCCTCCGTCCGCGCCCCACCAGATGCGCTTATCAGCATCCAATTCCTTGAATTTTTCTTCGCTAAAACGCCAATACATGCCCATCGGTGGCCCTGCAATGGCTCGCCCAGACGGACTTGTGACGGAATAAATACCGGCATCGTATCGATTGCGCGCCGACATATCCGACGCTTTCCATGGGCCACGAGGATCGTTGTCGGGATTTTTATAGCGAGCCTCCATCTCTTCTGTTCGTGCAAGCTTCTGCGGACGCCAATGAGTCTTCTCGCGTGCGTAAACCAGAATGTAGTCGTGATCTTCAGAAAACCAGTCGGCGGTGTTCTTTGGTGCGTATACCTTTTGCCAAATAATCTGTGCCACGAAGTTATCCTCGCCAAACACTTCGCTGCATATCTTGCGCAAGTTATCGACTTCATGATCGTCAATCGAAATGAAGATGACCCCGTCATCTCTCAGCAGGTTGCGCGCCAATCGAATCCGTGCGTACAACATGCTGAGCCAGTCCGAGTGGAATCGCCCGTTGGCTTCCGTGTTCGCCACCAATCGCCCGCCAGTTGCGTCCGTTTGATTCGATTGATGCAGGTAGCTTTCTACGTCGTCGCTGTAGTCGTCGTCGTAGATGAAATCCCGCCCCGTGTTGTAGGGCGGATCGATGTAAATCAGTTTGACCTTGCCGAGATACGTCTCCTGCAACAGCTTCAACGCATCCAGGTTGTCGCCTTCGATAAACAGGTTCTTCGTGGTATCGAAATTCATGCTCTCAGCGCGTACCGGTCGCAGCGTCTTGGCAATTGGAGCATTGGCCGTCAAGAGTGCCTCCCGCTTGCCCGGCCAGTCCAAGTGATACCGCTCCTGCGGCCCTTCGACTAACGACGCCGAAAGTTCTTGTCGGAGTTGATCGAAATCCACCGCCAGGGTTACGCCGCCGTCGTCGTCTCGCGCCTCTGTCACACAGCCGGGAAACAGTTCGCGGATGCGCGCGATGTTGGCGTCGGTCACGTTGGGGGAGTGCATTTTCAGTTTGTCCATCTCATGTCCCGGTATTCGGTTCGGCGGCTTGTCGCACATTGGCTTTTCTGCAATCTTCTTGGCCGTTCGGAGTGCAGAAAAGCGTAACCCATTGATTTTCATGATTAAAAATTGATCTTTATTCTGCAAGTCTCCACATCGGGTGCTTGCGGCCACCGGTATTGCAGATAAGCCCCTGCCGTCGCAGATTGGTCAGCAGGTTAGCGACCTTGTTATCTTTCTGTTCGTCCGACAGGGCGTCACTGAGCTTGCTCCAAAGCAACTGGTTGATCTCGGCGCGGGTGGCTTCACCCTTGATGCCCAGGAAGTCCGTGATGAGCTTGGCGTAGAAGGCGTCGTCCTGCCCGCGAGTGCGGATGTAATCGGCCACGCTGGCGGTGGCCTTGGCGACCGAGGCTGAGACGAAGTAGCGCGGCTTGCGGCCCTCGATCAGCCGCGCCTTGCGCAAGTGCGCGGCGGTGTCATCCGGGATGGGCAACTTCTTCTGCACACGATCCAGCGCCAGCACGTCGGCCAGCGAGAGGTCGGTTTTCTGGATCAACAGACCGCTGTAGGCCATGTCGATCACGCCCCCATAGATCGTCATTTTGGTCATTCCGCGCTCGCTCAGATCGTAGTCGGGCAACGGGAAGTAGCGCCGCATCTGCCCCCTGTACATATCGCGTATGCCGAAACCCATGGTATCAATCATGTTCAATTCCGACATCGCTTGAGCCAGAAAAGGATTGCGATAGCGCGAGGGAACCTTGGCACCGTCGATGTAATCGCCGGGCTGCCCCTCGAAAAAACCGCCGACGTTTTGGAATATCAGCTTGTCCAACTGCTCTATCACCACGATCCGGCCATGATCGGTGTAGTCCTGATGGGCGATGCAATTGTGCAAAGCCTCAAGGACGATCTTTCGATCGTATTTTGGAATCTCCAACGCAACCAATTCGTCTGGCGGCAGGATGCGCAACTGGATATTGCGAATACGCTGGTATAGCGCGGTGGTGCTGGTCAGAAATGGAAGGCTGAAATGCTCGTAGGCGCGTTCCTGGCCTTCCAGGCTCCAGGTTAATTGCGCGGGGTGAGGCGATAATCGCCAAGCGGATTCACGTTTCCCCAGAAGCAACAAGGTCGTGCGCGTGATGCGCCCGTTCTGCGTCAAACGGGCGCGGTCGAGGAAGGTCGCCAACGGCCAATTTTTGACTTCATCAAGGGTGAGACGATTGGCATATTTCCGCGCGAAGTCTTCACGCGCCTTATTCACGGCCTCACCGTCCAGATCATCAAATGTCGCGCCGGGCACGACTTGCGCCGTCCAGTCCTGCGCCAAGGTTTGAAGGCGTATTTCGTCGAGCTTGTCCAAACCCAGAGAAATCAAACTTTCCCCGGCGCGGGCGTAGTAGTGGCCCTTCCACGCAATCGGGATACCGCGTGGCGCGGCGGGAATCGCCATCAGCAACACGCGGCCATCGGCATGATGAAGTTCGTGGATGTCGCGGAAAGTGATGCGCGGCTCGGTGTTCTCGGCGATCTGCATCTTCAGCGATTGCAGGCGTTCTGCTTGCGGACGGTAGTCGGTGCCGATCACGCGGCGGCTTTTGTTGTCCACGCCAAAGACCAGCCAGCCGGATTCGGCACCACGTAAATTGGCCTCGTTCGCCAGCGCGCAGAAATACCTGCCTATTTCATCAGTGCTGAACCCATCACCCGCCCGCTTGAATTCCACCACCTCGTTTTCCCAGGTAGCGATCAGCTGTTCAAGCACAGTGTTCAGTTGCGCTGGTTCCATGTCCAAACTCTTAGATGCTCTTCACTTCAGTGGTGGGCGAGAGCAATTTAAAAATCTGCTCCACGTTGATTTTGACTGCACTGTCCTTGAATCCGGCGTCCCGGAATACCACGCGCAGCGGTTTGTGGGTGGCGAGTTCCTTGACGAAGGCTTCGTCGATGCCACCATGAGCATCGAAGCAGGCTGCCAGCGCGTTGCCATCGACGAAGAACACGTCTTTGTTCTGGATGGTTTTCGTTTCGATGGGGAGTGCGAGATCGACACCCCAATCCAGCATGACCTGGAATAGCAAGTCCTCCGGCGTGCGGTCGGGCTTGATGTTGTCCACGAACAGGTCGAGGTTGGATTTGTTCAGCGCATCGGGCGCGTAATAGACGTCTGCCATGTTGGAGGTGTCGATCTTCAACACGCGAAAGCCGATGTCGAGTGAATATTTGTTCGGAGATGGGGAACTTTCCGAAAGTTCGCCTTCCAATCGCTGCTCGCTGCTCGCTGCTTATGCGCTGGCCTGCACGGCGAATACGCTCCTTGGTAATATCCGCAATCGTGCTGTACCCAGATCGTCCCGTATCTTCTGGAAGCTGAATAAGCACAAATCGGCGCTGTGAGCCGTGGCTAATATTCACCTTCATCACAGCATGTCCCGTGCTTCCTGAGCCAGCAAAAAAATCAAGAATGATGTCATCAGGCTTCGTAACCAGTTCGATCCATTCGGCCAGAACATCTGTATTTTTTGGAAACTGAAACCACCCCTTGCCAACAAGCTCCTCGACTTCGAGTGTCGCGGAACGCCCATCCCGATAGAACACGGATGAATAAGGTTCGCTGTCTATTTCAAAGAGATAGCTCTTGCGCGTAGGAATCGTAGTTTCGTCTGCCCCAAAATGAATGCGTGGCGGCGTCTGAGCCAATGCCCATTTGGTCTTGTCCTCATCCCATCGCCAACCGGTAGAAGGTTTCTTGCAGGACTTGCCGGTAATCGGATGAAAAATGTCATGACGCGGCCTAGATTCGCGACCATCATCCGGCCCCGAAAAATCAGCCGCAAAATACAAGCCGATCGTCAGACCAGTTGTAGTGCTTGTGTGCTTTGCGTGGATCATCATTGGAAAGATGCTTGTACCACGACTGTATTCCATTGCGAATTTCATCGTGGTTGTTACCAAGGCTTGAGCGTAGCTCGGAATATTTGGCTAGAACTTGCTCGGCCCCCTCTTTGGGGCGACGCCATGGGCCGTTGGCGAGCACTGCTTCCTTGTCCCTTACGTAGCACAGCATGTATTCGTGAACTTTGGCTATGAGCTTCGAGTCACCTTTCTTGGATCTTTGCCAGACCACTTGACCAACGAAGTTGTCTCTTCCGAAGACTTCATCACAGATTTTTCGCAGGTTATCAACTTCGTTGTCATCAATTGAAATCAGGATCGCCCCATTTTCTAGAAGTAAGTTACGAGCCAGTTTCAACCTCGGATAAATCATGCTTAACCAGTCAGAGTGAAAACGTCCGTTAGCCTCCGTGTTTGCTACCAACCGGCCGCCCATCGCGTCTGTTTGATTTGACTGATGCAGATAGCTTTCAACGTCGTCGCTGAAGTCATCGTCGTAGATGAAATCTCGCCCGGTGTTGTAGGGCGGATCGATGTAGATCAGCTTGACCTTACCGAGATACGTCTCCTGCAACAGCTTCAACGCATCCAGGTTGTCACCCTCGATAAACAGGTTCTTCGTCGTATCAAAGTTCACGCTCTCATCACGGCAAGGCCGCAGCGTCTTGGCAATTGGCGCATTCGCCATCAGCAATGCTTCACGCTTCCCCGGCCAGTCGAGGTGATACCGCTCCTGTGGCCCTTCGACCACCACGGTCGAAAGCTCCTGCCGCAACTGCTCAAAATCTACTGCCAGCGTCACCTCGCCATCTTCCCCTCGCGCCTCCGTCACGCAGCCGGGAAACCGATCGCGGATATATGCGATGTTGTCTTTGGAGAGGTTGGGCGAGTGCATTTTCAGTTTATCCATATCACTTCCCGGCATTTTGTTTCGGCAATTTGCCGGATTGTTTTTCCAGCTTCTTCTCATCCGATTTCACGCGACGCTCCAGTTTCTTGATGTCTTCTTCCGCTGGTAGTTGTTCAGGTTTAATTCCGCGCTGGCCGAGCATGTCGCGCACGCTATGGTTGTTTTGGACGTGCTCACGGCTAATCGCGTGCTCGCCCTGCAAGTCGGCCTGCATGACGTTATGGTTGGTCATCTCGGTGGCCAGATTCTTGGCGGCGATAGTCAGCGTAGGTAGAAAGTCTGCCAGTGGGCGGGTTTGGACAATGCCATATTTGTCTTTCATCATCTGCGTGGTATTCCCGCCAAACAGGGCGGCATCGCCTTTGGCACGAATGCGACCGAAGCCGGTGTCGTCTACGCCGCGCTCATAGATGTTTTGCGATAGGGTTCTTTCCGACTCGCGCAAACGATCCCGCGCTTCAAGCCGGGCCTGCAAGCGCATACGCTCTTCGATCAGTTCCTGCTTGCGGGTCTGGGTGGCAAAGTAGCTCTGCGCAAAGGCGATAGCCGACTTGCGTGGATCGCCGTTCATGGCGATCAGGTAGCAGGCGTAGCGGGTGAGCATGAAGGCGTCCACGGGGCGCTGAGCGCCCTTGCCTGCCGCGATCATTTTCGTGACGCCACGAAAATGATCGCCAACGTCGTAACCTGTTGATTTGCAAGACTCTATGGCGCG
>JAITWP010000272.1 GCA_031285365.1 Azoarcus sp. | reverse complement strand
CACGAAGACAAACGCGAGGACATGCGCCCCCTGTTCGACGCCATCCTCAAGCACGTTCCGCCCCCTGCAATCGACGTAAACGGGCCGCTACAACTCCAGATCTGCTCGCTCGACTACTCGACCTACATGGGCCAGCTCGGCATCGGTCGCATCACGCGTGGACGCATCCGTTACAACCAGGAAGTCACCGTGATGCTTGGCGATGAGAACCGGGGCAAAGGCAAAATCAGCCAGATATTGACCTTCCAGGGACTCGACCGCCAACCCGCGGAAGTCGCTGAAGCGGGCGACATCGTTCTCGTCGCGGGCATCGATCAGGTCAATATTGGCATCACCCTGTGCGACCCGGACGCCCCCGAGGGACTGCAACCGATTGCCGTGGATGAACCCACGCTCACCATGAGCTTCATGGTCAACACCTCACCGCTGGCCGGACGTGAAGGCAAATACGTGACCAGCCGTCAGATACGCGAACGGCTGGAAAAGGAACTGCTCAAGAACGTCGCCCTGCGAGTTGAATTCACCGAAGACACCGACGTGTTTGAAGTCTCAGGCCGGGGCGAACTGCATCTCACCATCTTGCTCGAAAACATGCGCCGCGAAGGGTTTGAACTGGCCGTCGGACGCCCCCGCGTAGTCTTCAAGGACATCGACGGGGCGAAGTGCGAACCCTACGAACTGCTCACCGTCGACGTGGAAGAAGACCACCAGGGCAGCATCATGGAAGAACTCGGCAGCCGCCGAGGAGAATTGCAGGACATGCAGCCCGACGGCAAAGGCCGCGTGCGGCTCGAATACCGGATTCCGGCGCGCGGCCTCATCGGCTTTCAGGGCGAATTCCTCACCCTCACCCGCGGCACAGGAATCGCCAGCCACGTCTTCGACGACTACGGCCCGCTTGCGGGCAGCATCTCCGAACGCCGAAACGGCGTGCTCGTCTCCCAGAACGACGGCGCGGCGGTTGGCTACGCGCTCTGGAACCTGCAAGAGAGGGGGCGCATGTTCGTCAGTCCGGGCGAGACGCTCTACGAAGGCATGATCATCGGCGTACACAGCCGCGACAACGATCTCACCGTCAACCCGATCAAGGGCAAGCAACTCACCAACTTCCGCGCCTCGGGCAAGGATGAGGCCGTCAACCTCACCCCCCCGATCACGCTCACGCTGGAGTCGGCGGTCGAATTCATTGCGGACGACGAGCTCGTGGAAATCACCCCGAAAAGCATCCGCCTGCGCAAGCGTCACCTGAAAGAAATCGACCGGAAACGGGCTTCCCGCGCCGAAACGGCATAAGAATAAAAGACGGGCACAGCGCACTCCGTGCCGTGCCCGCACTGCAAACTACAGGCTGATTACTTTTTCATCATATCTCTGGCGTTCATTCTGGGAACGCCAGGCATTTCTATGTCACCCGGCTTCCATCCCGACGGGCAAGCGCCCAGCCACTTGGCCGAACCTGTCATGGTCGTACTCATACCCTGGCTCTGCCCGGACTGCTTCATCGTATTGGAACTCTTGATCGTGTAAGCAGAGGTTAAATCGCCAGCGACCTCCGTTCGCGATGTAACGGTCATGGTTGTGCCGCCAGCACTACTGGTACACACGGCATCGATCACATAGCCAGCCGCGGTCTTCTTGATATCCATCTTCGAGCATTCTTGACCGCTTCCCCCCGAGACGTTCGAACCTTTCATCTCCTTTTCGAAGGCCGCGTCGGTACACTGCCGCATGACCATTTCGGGCATTGCCCCCGCTCCCGCCATGGACACCTTCATCTTTTGCTCCCACAGACCCGCCTTGCGCACCGGATACTCGTCCGCTTGCGCACTTGCTGCGGCCATTGCGAGCAACAAACAGCTTCCACCTACAAGAACAGCTCTCTGCAATTTCATACTGCACCTCCTGATAGTTAACAACAGGTCGACAATTCCGGTTCGACGGAGAACACAACAACCCGCCGTCCAATTTCGCGGCATCCTATCCTAGCGGATATAACAAAATACACACTCCGGAAAAATACCATTCCGGAGTGCGGTGGAATTGAATCAGGTCAGGTTCAGGTTCTTGCCGCAATAAACGCCTTGACGGCCTCGGCATCCGGCGGCATCACCTCGACCCGCTGCGGCAAGGCTTCCAGCCCTTGCAGATCGGCAGGAATTTCGGGATCGCGTCCCAACGCCTCGCGGAGAGTCTCGGCAAACTTCGCGGGCTGCGCGGTTTCCAGCACCAGCAGAGGGACATCGGCGGGCAGGCTGGCAACATGTTGCCAGGCGACTTTCATCCCATCGGCGGTGTGAGGGTCGATCATCACCCCGTAACGCTCGAAGACCTCCCGGATCGTCGCCAGACGGTCGGCATGCGTGCTCTTGCCGGAAAGGAAAGCGAACTCGGGCAGGCGCGCAAAAAACGGCGTGCGCGACAGATCCAACGCGCCGCCCGCATCAATTTCTTTCCACAGTCCGGCCACCGTCTCCGAATTACGGCCAACGAGATCGAAGATGAAACGCTCGAAGTTCGACGCCTTTGAAATATCCATCGACGGACTGGAAGTGACGTGTGTTTCGCTGGCCTTGCGCGGACGATACACGCCGGTGCGGAAAAACTCGTCGAGCACATCGTTTTCATTGGTCGCCAAAATCAGCCGCGCGATGGGCAGCCCCATGGAGCGCGCGATGTGTCCGGCGAAAATGTTGGCAAAATTACCCGAAGGTACGCAAAAAGCCACCTGCTGCGAATTGCTGGAAGTCGCGGTGAAATAGCCGTAGAAGTAGTAGACCACCTGCGCAGCCTGCCGCGCCCAGTTGATCGAATTGACCGCGCCGATGCGGTGCCGCGCCTTGAAAGCAGCATCATTGAAGACCGCTTTCACGATGTCCTGGGCATCGTCGAACATGCCTGTGATGGCAATATTGAAGATATTCTCATCGGTAAGCGAATACATCTGCGCCCGCTGGAAAGCACTCATCTTTCCATGCGGCGAGAGCATGAACACCCTGGCCCTGGACTTTCCGCGCATCGCATACTCTGCCGCCGAGCCGGTATCGCCGGAAGTCGACCCCAGAATATTGATCGTCTCCCCGCGCTTGTCCAACACGTACTCGAAAAGATTTCCAACCAACTGCATCGCCATATCTTTAAAGGCGAGCGTCGGACCGTTGGAGAGCGCAAGCAACCCCAGTTTGCCCGGCTCCAGCCAGCGTAGCGGAACGATCCGGGCCGGATCCTCCCCCGCGCGGGCATGGCGATAAACATCGGCGGTATAGGTACGGTCACAGATGTCGCGCAGATCGTCCGCAGGAATGTCGGTGATGAACTTCGAAAGAATCTCGAACGCCAGCTTGGCGTACGGCAGATGCCGCCAGGCATCGAGCTCGGCCTCGGAGATCGCGGGGATGGTCTCTGGCAGATACAGGCCGCCGTCCGGGGCCAGACCACCAAGGAGAACATCGCAAAATTCGGAGCGGGCAGCGTAGCCACGGGTGGAAAAATATTTCATCAAAAACAATCCCTGAAAAAAGTCGAAGCACAAAGCCGGAGAAAAGGGGCTCAAGTTTAATATAATCGCCATCCTTCCATCACCCGCATAGGACGACCTCCATGAAGCTCGAAACCTTGGCCGTTCACGCTGGTTACACAGCCGAACCCACCACCCATTCCGTCGCGGTTCCGATCTACCAGACGACCTCGTACACATTCGACGACACCCAGCATGGGGCCGATCTGTTCGATCTCAAGGTTGCCGGCAACATCTACACCCGGATCATGAACCCCACCAACGCCGTCCTGGAAGAGCGCGTTGCCGCAATGGAGGGAGGCGTCGGCGCGCTGGCTGTCGCCTCGGGCATGTCCGCCATCTCTTACGCCCTCCAGACCATCGCCGGGGTAGGCGACAACTTCATCTCCAGTTCCGCCCTGTACGGCGGAACCTTCAACCTTTTCGCCCACTCCCTGCCGAACCTGGGCCTCGACGCGCGTCTGGCCGACGCCAGCGACCCTTCGAGCTTCGAGCGCCTCATCGACGAGCGTACCAAGGCCATCTTTTGCGAATCCATCAGCAATCCCCTGGGCAAAATCACCGACATCGAGCGTCTGGCCGAAATTGCCCACAAGGCGGGCATTCCGCTCATCGTCGACAACACCGTCCCCTCCCCCTACCTGTGCCGTCCCTTCGAGCACGGCGCGGACATCGTGATACACGCGCTCACCAAATACCTCGGCGGGCACGGCAACTCGCTTGGCGGGCTGATCGTCGATTCCGGCAAATTTCCCTGGACCGAGCACAAGGAACGTTTCCCCCAACTCACCGAACCCGACATCGCCTATCACGGCGTCGTCTACACCGAAGCGATGGGCCCGGCGGCCTTCATCACCCGCACGCGCGTCGTGCCGCTCCGCAACCAGGGTGCGGCCCTGTCGCCCTTCAACGCCTTCCTGATCCTCCAGGGCGTGGAAACCCTTGCGGTACGCATGGATCGCATCTGCGAAAACTCGCTCAAAGTGGCCCAATTCCTCAAGGATCACCCCAAGGCATCGTGGGTCAACTACGCGGCCCTGCCCGATCACCCCGATCATCCGCTCGCGCAGAAATACTTCGGTGGCCGTGCCTCGGGCATCCTGTCCTTCGGCGTGAAAGGCGGGCGCGAAGCCGGCGCGCGTTTCCAGGACGCACTGAAACTCGTCCTGCGTTCGGTCAACATTGGAGACACCCGCTCGCTTGCCTGCCATTCGGCATCCACCACCCACCGCCAGTTGAACGATGAAGAGCTTCAACAAGCGGGGGTCACGCCCGACATGGTGCGGCTGTGCATCGGTATCGAGCATATCGACGACATTCTTGCCGACCTCGATCAGGCACTCTCAAAGGCCTGATAAGTCATGTCGATTCTTTCCCCGCTTCCCGAGAGCGCCACGCCGGGTGATCGTGCCCGGCGACGCGCCACGCTCTGCCTGCTGCTCGCGTTGGTTGCGTCACCGATCACGTTTCTGCTTTTTTCCAACCTCATGCCGCTCTGGAACATCGTCGTCCCGCTGGAAGGCGTTGTGTTCGTCCTGGCAGCCACC
>JAITWP010000252.1 GCA_031285365.1 Azoarcus sp. | reverse complement strand
GGAGCCTGCCCGGCGGCGCCCTGATTAAAACCCTGGAAGGGCACGGAGATTCCGTTGTCTTCGTCTGCATCAGCCCCGACGGGAAAGTGCTGGCCTCGGGCAGCCGGGACCATACCGTCAAGCTGTGGAGCCTGCCCGATGGTGCCTTGATCAAAACTCTGGAAAACCACACCGGGCCTGTTCTGTCCGTTTGCATCAGCCCCGATGGAACATTGCTGGCTTCCGGAAGCGACGACACAACCATCAAGTTATGGAGTTTGCCCGATGGCGCCTTGATCAAAACGCTGGAAGGGCATACCAACCATGTCGCTTCCGTTCACATCAGCCCCGATGGGAAACTGCTGGCCTCGGGAGGTTACGACAAAACCATCCGGCTATGGCGCCTGCC
The DNA here is from genome assembly GCA_031285365.1 of Azoarcus sp. Taxonomy (GTDB): domain Bacteria; phylum Pseudomonadota; class Gammaproteobacteria; order Burkholderiales; family Rhodocyclaceae; genus WRNU01. Next base: position 2,313 of record JAITWP010000252.1, on the reverse strand, counting down.
CGACGGAGAGTTCATGACAAGCCTGGCGGACATGGCGGCCAATTTCGACGACGTGAAAGGCACGACCGTCCATATGCAAAACGAATATGGGCAAACCATCACCTATACGCTGCCCTGCGGTTCGCCGATTCCCTCCGGCGCCACTTGCATTTGCAACTGCGTCCCCGGTTCCATCAAAAAAACCTGTTCCTGCGTTCCCGTCTGCTCCTGTCAGTCTGTCGGCCGAACTTGTACCTGCGTGCCCGTCTGCACTTGCCAGGCCGTACGCTGCCGATGCACCTGCCAGGCAGTGCGCTGCCGGTAACCGGCGCGCGCGCATTCACCATCCCGCCCGATGCCCAGACCTTCGTCTCACAGAAATGCCGCCAAGGCGCAATTTGCGTTCTCGGGTCCGCAAAACATGCGCCTGTCAGTTTTTTCAGGACCGCCAAGTGGACACACCTGCGTCCCCATTGGCATCTGCATGACCGTGCGCGGCCATAATCAAATCAGGCGGCAAACATGCATTCACCGTCACTTGGTGGAGAACGCTTCCTGGATTTGACGCGTTGAAAAGGTAATGCTGCCAATTTCTGGAATCATTGGCATTGCGATTGGAAACGCCTTTCCGGATATCAAAGGATGGCGAGGCAACCCGCTTCAGCGTCAGTAGTCAGCGCGCTTGAAACCGCCGACTCCGAAATGGAGCAACCACCATTTCCATTTCGTCGTTGCCCGGAACGCGCGCGTATGCTCTTCCGTGTCGTGCCGCAACCGTCCGCTCGACATCTTCAGCCCGATCGAACGCGCCGCGTCGGGGCCCGGGCCGCACTTCCAGTTGTGGCCGTCCCGCACTTCGCAGCCAGAGAGCTTTCCGGATGGCTCCGGCGAGGCAAGTTTCCAGAAAATCACTTCGTTGCGCGCCTTCAATGCGCGAAAGCGATAACGCTCGCCCGCAACCAGCCGCCCCGAGCAGTGCACGCCATTCCACGTCCCGCCCGCGCAATCGACGGTATAGACCGTCCTTTCGCCCTGCGGCATGACGAAGTCATGCATCCACGCCAGCAGCGCGAGCAGGGCCACGACGATACCGACGATCCAGCGGGCTTGGCGATTCATCAAATGTATGAACTCGATCGAGACGCGCATCGTAGCGCGCGGCGCCACGTTGATGTTCTCGTGCTGATATTCTCTCGCCACAATTTCATGCCGCAACCCAAAGGAACTGCGCGATGGCCAAGCCGAACATCTACATCGACGGCGAGCATGGCACGACCGGTCTCGAAATCCGCGAGCGCTTGGCCGCGCGCGACGATGTAGCCGTACTGTCGCTGCCGCGCGAGATGGCGAAAGACCTTGCAGCCAAGCGCGAAATCGTCAACGCCGCCGATCTCGTCATCCTGTGCCTGCCCGACGATGCCGCGCGTGAAACCGTCGCGCTGATCGCCAACGATCGCACGCGCGTGATCGACGCCAGCACCGCGCATCGGACGGCCGCGGGCTGGGTGTACGGGTTCCCGGAGCTGACGCGTGCTCAGCGCGCGGCGATCGTGCGATCCAGGCGGGTCTCGAACCCCGGCTGCTACCCAACGGGCTTTCTCGCGCTGGCGCGGCCGCTGCGCGAGCGCGACCTGCTGCCGGCGGATTTTCCGCTCACCGTGCACGCGATTTCGGGCTACAGCGGCGGCGGCAAGAAGCTCATCGAACAGTTCGAGCAAGCCGACGCCGCCGCGCGCCCAGCCGTCGTCGGCGAATACGGATTGACGCTCAAGCACAAGCACGTCGATGAGATGCGCGCTCATGCCGCGCTCGAACGCACGCCGCTGTTCGCGCCCATCGTCGCGGGTTTTCGGCGCGGCATGCTGGTCAACGTGCCGTTGCAGTTGTCGCTGCTACCGCGCGCCGTCAGCGCGGCACAGTTGCAGCGCGCGCTCGAAGATCATTTCGCAGCCGAACGTTTCGTCACCGTGCATCCGCTCGATGACCTCGCCGCGGCCCGTGACCGGACGTACCTGGAGCCCGAGGCGACGAATTTCACCAACCGACTGGAGCTCTTCGTGTTCGCCAACGACGCCGCCCGCCAGGCGTTGCTTGTGGCGCGGCTCGACAACCTGGGCAAAGGCGCCAGCGGCGCCGCAGTGCAAAACATGAACCTGATGCTCGGACTGCCCGAAGACGCCGGACTGCGCTGACACCCCAAACGCAACACCGATTGGCGCGATCAGCGTATCAGCGCGTTTGACGCGGTTTGCCAGGCTGCGGATAATGCCGGGTTCACCACGTCGCCCGTTCGCGGCGATGGAACGGGTCGTTAGCTCAGTCGGTAGAGCAGCG
>JAITWP010000206.1 GCA_031285365.1 Azoarcus sp. | reverse complement strand
TATCATGTCCAACTGTCCACGACCCCTACCTCCTGGGCAGAAAGGCCCCAATTATTCCCATTACCATCTCGATGGTAGAGGCTCTCATTACAGTCCTAGAACAGGAGATAAGGCTGATTACTCCCCCTGGTCCTGGAGCATCTATGGACGAGTGGGTAGAACACCGGAAGCACCTGGATGAGCTGCCCGCCGATGACGAAGGCGTTATTTCGGCAAAGGAATTCGCCGACAGAACTATCAGCGGCGAAAGAGACAACGGATCATCCCAGCTTAGCGAAGAAGACTGGAAAGAGATTGACGCTATCCTTGCCGCCCCCTAACCCGCACCAAGCCCCACCCAAAGCCCGCCACTGAGCGGGCTTTTTTGTACCCGGAGAAACCCATGCTCTTCCAAGACAGCCTGACGCTCGACGCGTCAGGGCTTACGCGCACGCGTGACGGTTACCTGATCGGCGATGCGCGGGTGTCGCGGGCCGGCAACGTGCAGCAGTACCTGGGCCGTGAGCTGGGCCTGACGGGCGACGACGCGGCAAAGGTGTTCGGTGTGTTCCGCGATCCCGATGCCGTGTTTGATGAGGGCAGCATGATGAGCCTCGCGGGCCGACCGGTGACACGCGGACACCCTGAAGGCGCCGTCACCGCCGATAACTGGAAGGAACTGGCAAAAGGCCAAGTGGCTGGCGTCATCCGCAAAGACGGGGAACACGTCGTAGCCCCCATGGCCATCATGGACGCCGCCGCCGCCGCCGAAGTCGAACGCGGTGCGCGCTCCCTCTCCGCTGGCTACACCTGCGAACTCATCGCGGACTCTGGTACCGCCGCCACCGGTGAGGCGTACCAGTTCCGTCAATCAAAGATTCGTTTCAATCACGTTGCCTACCTGCCCGATAACAACCCGCGCGCGGGGAATACTCGGATTGGGGATGACAACACTTCGGGCGAAAAGTCCATCATTCTTGCCGAGTTCGGTTTCATGTGCGCCGTGTTTCGGATCGTCGCTGTGGGGTGCGGCGTGTCGCCACGACAACGGAAAAGGAACGCCAAGGAACCGGAGCGGGAAGAAATGCAAGCGCTCCTTGCCGAATTGAAGCAGGAGCGGGAGAGAGCTGGAGCCTGCGGAACAAGGCGCAACACGGACGCGTATGTTGGAGCTGCACCGGGAGATGAGCAACCGTGCCGGCCACGACGCGCAGCGACCGCAGCGCAATGATGGCCAGCCGGGGCGAAAGCCAGCGCTACGATAAAGCAGTGAAAGGCTCTGAATTCAATCCCGGCGGAAAACCCCGCCGGGCTTTTTCATTCGTGCGAATTTTGCGGCGAGAATGACCGGGCCGGAAACGTCGCGTCATTCCGCGTCATCCAGGCCTTCGGTGATTTCGATGTAAGAACCGACGGGGTCGGTGATGAAGGCGACAGTGAGTTTGAGTTCGTCCATGCGTTGCGGCGCGCGGTCGAATTTGACGCCTTGCTGTTCCATTTTGGCGGCGAAGGCGTTCATGTCGGCGACCTCGAAGCCGATGTGGTCGATGGCGGTGCCTTGCGAGGGTTTGGGTTTGCCGCCGCGGGCGGCGATCATGTCGACGCGGCCTCCCGGGATCAGGGCGGAGGGCATACCGTTGCGTTCGCCGACTTCGCCGCCGAAGGTCTTCACGTACCAGTCGCGCAGCGCGGGTTGATCCTCGGTGGCGAGGTGGATGTGGTGGAAGAGGATCGGTTCTTTCTGATCCTTGACGATCACGAATTCGAAACGCACGCCGTCGCTTAGGTCGGCCAGTATCTGGCCGTTGGCTTCGTTGTCGAGCACGTACTTGGCGCCCACGGCGTCGAGCTTGGCTTTGGCCTCGGCGTAGTTCGGCACGGAAAAGGCGATGTGGTTGATGCTGGTGTCGCCCGAGGGCGCGCTGGGCTGGCCTTGGCGCATGCGAATGTACATGCCGGGAAAGCTCAGCATCGCGGTGTTGCCTAAGGTGACTTCAACGCCGCCCAGGGATTTCCACAGCTCCATGTCCTTGGCGACGTCCGGCACCAGCAGATGGGTGTGGCCAAAGCTGACGCCCTCGGCATTGGGCAACGGTAGATCGGACTGCGCGGCGGTGGTCAGGAATAGGCCGCTGATGGCGGCGCCACGGATGATTTGCTGCAATTTCATGGGATTCCCCTCAGGCAATGGTTCGTTTTGTTGTTATTGACTCGTCCTGCATTTTCTTTTCATGCACCGGGTTTTACGCCTGGTTTCGCAGCCCCTTCAATTCCCGGCGGCGCGCGTGCAGTACCGGCTCGGTATAACCGTTGGGCTGTTCGCGGCCCTTGAACACGAGATCGCAGGCGGCCTTGAAGGCGATGCCGTCGAAGCCGGGCGCCAGCGGCACGTAGCGCGGATCGTTGGCGTTCTGTTTGTCCACCACCGCCGCCATGCGCTTGAAGGTGTCCAGCACCTGCGTTTCCCGGCATATGCCGTGCTTGAGCCAGTTGGCCACGTGCTGGCTGGAAATGCGCAACGTGGCGCGGTCTTCCATCAGGCCGACGTTGTGGATGTCGGGCACCTTGGAGCAACCCACGCCCTGATCGACCCAGCGCACCACGTAGCCGAGGATGCCTTGGGCGTTGTTGTCCAGTTCCTGGCGCTTTTCTTCGTCGGACCATTTGTCCTGCTTGACCACCGGCACGGTCAGCAGCCGCGTCAGCAGGTCGTCGCGTTCGGCGTCGAGATCGACTTTTTCCAG
>JAITWP010000204.1 GCA_031285365.1 Azoarcus sp. | reverse complement strand
GCCAAAGACCTCGCCCTGGCACGGCAAGCGGGGCTGGAATCGGCCATGCTCGACCGCCTGAGCCTGAATGAAAAAGGCGTCGAGGCCATGGCTGCCGGACTTGAGCAGGTGGCCGCACTTCCCGACCCGGTGGGAGAAGTCACCGATGTCCGCCGCCGCCCCTCGGGGCTCCAGATCGGCAAGATGCGCGTGCCGCTCGGCGTAATCGGCATCATCTACGAGGCGCGTCCCAACGTGACCGCCGATGCCGCCGCGCTCTGCCTGAAATCGGGTAACGCCGCGATTCTGCGCGGCGGCTCTGAAGCCATCGAATCCAACCGGGCCATTGCCGCCTGCGTCCAGACCGGGTTGGCCGCCGCCGGGTTGCCCGCCGCGTCCGTGCAGGTCGTCGATACTACTGATCGGGCGGCGGTCGGCGCGCTCATCACAATGCCTTCATTCGTCGATGTCATCGTTCCGCGCGGTGGAAAGGGCCTGATCGAACGCATCTCGAACGAAGCGCGCGTGCCGGTCATCAAGCACCTCGATGGCAACTGTCACGTGTACATCGACGATGAAGCCGATCCGGAAATGATCGTGCCTATCGTCGAAAACGCCAAGACACAACGCTACGGCGTCTGTAACACCGCCGAGACGCTCCTTGTCGCACGCGGGTTGTCGGAATCGGCGCTGCCGGAAATCGCCGTCATGCTGGCTGCCAAAGACGTGGAAATGCGCTGTTGCGAAGAATCGCTCGCCCTCCTGCGAAAAGCGGACATTCCCGGTGCAAAACTCGTCGCCGCGTGCGAAGAGGACTGGAGCGAGGAATATCTGGCCCCGATCATCGCGGTCAGGATCGTCGCCGGGCTCGATGAGGCCATTGCCCACATCAACACCTGGAGTTCCGGACACACCGAGGCCATCGTCACCGGAAACTACGCTCGCACCATGCGTTTCCTGCGCGAAGTGGATTCTTCCTCTGTCATGGTCAACGCCTCCACCCGCTTTGCCGACGGTTTTGAATACGGCCTTGGCGCAGAAATCGGCATTTCCACCGACAAGATCCACGCACGCGGCCCCGTCGGTCTCGAAGGGCTGACCAGCCAGAAATGGATCGTCTTCGGCAACGGCGAAATTCGCCGCTAGGGCGATGAGGTCCCGCGCGCCACGGGCAACGAACGGCCCCGCGCCCGAATTGCCCGCCGCGCTCGCGGGAGAGCTCGATGCCTTCTGCGACGCAATGTGGCTCGAACACGGGCTGGCACGCAACACCCTGGCGAGCTATCGAAGCGATCTGGCGCTTTTCGGTCGCTGGTTGTTCGAGACACACGGCAGGAACCTCGACGCGGCCCGCGACGAGGACTTGTCCGCCTGGCTCGCCGAATTCAGCCGCCGTGCCAAAGCGACGAGCCAGCGCCGCCTGCTCTCTGCCTGGCGGCGCTATTACCGATACCTGTTGCTCAACGGGCGCATCATCGAAGATCCAACGCTGAAGCTCGACCCGCCTCTGCCCACCCCCAGGTTTCCGCGTACCCTCACCGAAGCCCAGGTAGAGGCTCTCCTGGCCGCGCCCGACACCGGCACCGCGCTCGGCCTGCGCGACCGCTCGATGATCGAAGTCATGTACGCCAGCGGGCTCCGCGTCTCGGAACTGGTCGGACTCAAGATTTTTGCGCTCGATTCTCTGGATGGCGTCGTGCGCATTCTCGGAAAAGGCAACAAGGAACGACTCGTACCGCTGGGCGAAATTGCCGCCGATTGGGTACGGCGCTATCTTTCCTCTGCGCGAGGGCAATTGCTGAACGGGCGCGTTTGCGACGAACTGTTTGTTTCCCGCCTGGGCGCAGCCATGACCCGGCAAAGATTCTGGGTCATCATCAAACAACACGCCATTTCCGCCGGTATTGCCACACGATTGATTTCACCCCACACCCTGCGCCACGCATTCGCAACCCATCTGCTCAATCACGGCGCTGACCTGCGTGTGGTGCAGATGCTGCTTGGTCACGCCGATATTTCAACCACTCAAGTCTATACCCATATTGCGCGCGAGCGGCTCAAGCAGCTGCACCAGCGGCACCATCCGCGCCAGAATTGATAAGAAAGGCAAAAAAACAACCTCACGCACCCATTTCCCGCTTTTCCATGGCAGCGCTGAATTTGTCTCTCCAAGTCTATGCCCTACTCTATAAGCGCTGAAACCACAGAGAGGGAATGGGAATTTCGACACACAAACTAATGTCACCAAACTTTTTTTCTTTACCAGCAAGCATCCGGATAATCCCGGTTTATGGATTAAGTAGTAAAAAATTGGAACAAAAGTTTTGCTTTTGCGAATCAACACTGGCAAAATATTATCAGCACCATTTTTTTGTTGGGCTGTTGCGCTCTCAACTTGAAGCGCGGCATTTATTGTGTGTCTGAAACGCCAATGCTGTGGTGTTTCCCCTGACATGTAACATGAATCTTAAAACTCATGGAGAGCACAGAATGATCGACCTCGAAACCATGCCTCTGCCTGAACTGCGCACTTTGCGGGCCCAAATCGAGGCGGAAATCCGTCGGCGCGGTTCCGCAACCCAGCGCCTGATCAAGCGCGTTCAAAAATTAGCCGCCGATCAAGGTTTGTCCCTCAACGAGTTGCTCACTGTTGCGGGTAGTTCCGATGAAATTCCAACGGTTTCCCGTTCCGGCACCGCGATCAAGTATCGCAATCCGGTCAATCCCGCTCAAGGTTGGACGGGGCACGGTCGCAAACCGGGCTGGGTGATTGATTACCTCGCCAATGGCGGCACGCTGGATAAGCTCGCCGTCTGAACATAGGGTATAAAGACACTATCCCCGCTATTCATAGCGGGGATGCAACACAAAGATGCACCCTTCACGATTGAAAACCCGGCTCAGCCGGGTTTTTTCTTTTATTCCGCCGCTATAGTCGCGTCTTGTTTACCGCGTTGTATATATGCACCGACCCGACGT
>JAITWP010000199.1 GCA_031285365.1 Azoarcus sp. | reverse complement strand
TGTCGATCAGGTATATAGTGTTCTGCTGGAGACAGGCGCTCATCCGTCTAATTTGAAACTTGAGTTAACTGAAAGCACGGTATTAGATAACGTCGAAGATACAATCCTGAAAATGAATCAGCTAAAGCAAACTGGAATCTGTTTTTCGATGGATGATTTCGGCACAGGCTATTCTTCATTACAATATCTGAAACTGCTACCATTGAAACAACTCAAAATTGACCAAGAATTCGTTCGTGACATGACCGTTGATCCGAACGATTCTGCCATCGTACAAACGATCATCGCAATGACAAGAGCAATGGGGCTGGAGGTTATTGCTGAAGGCGTCGAAACTAAAGCCCAGCACGATTTCTTGAAGATGCATGGATGCCACAACTTTCAGGGGTACTTGTTTGGCAGGCCGGTTCCGATTGAAGAATTTGAGTCTTTTTCCATATAGACCAAAGTCAGCCCGTCATGAATTCTTTCTTCCCGAAATAGGGTATAGCCACGATGCTGATAAAATTTGGTGTTGCTTGTGGCGTGGATGCCCGAATATTTTTATTCTAGCTCCTTCTCTCATCCCGGTTGACTACAATTCAGTTCTGACCTTCTCTGCGCAGCGCCGTCTCATGGTCTGAAAATCGTGTAACAGGAGTCGCACATGTCAGCCACATCCGATGTTTCACACGCGCAGCCTTTGCGCCCTGTCATCGAAACCTCGATTTTTGATCTCTTCAAATGTGGCCCTGGACCATCCAGTTCTCACACTATTGCTCCCATGAAGGCGGCTGTGGATTTTTCCGGGCTATGCACCGCACTGCTCCCGGAAGAAGCGGCGCGGGCCAGGCGTGTGGAAGTGCGTTTATTCGGTTCCTTGAGCGCCACGGGAAAGGGGCACGGCACTCCCGCCGCCATTCTGGCCGGGTTGATGGGGCACGAACCTGCCGCGTGTCCGCCCGGACTGCTACAGTGCCTGCAAATGACTCCGGACCGGGAATACGCGCTGCATTACGCCGGAAATGCCGTGTCCATCAGCATGAGCAGCGTGATCCATGACGATGTTGGTCACGATTTTCCTTATAGCAACACCATGCACATGAGTCTGCTGGATGAGAACGGCGCCAATCTTGTGCATCGTGAGTATTATTCCGTGGGCGGAGGTTTTGTCCAATGGAAAGGCTGGTCGCCGCCAGAACGCGGTAAGCCTGTTTATCCCTACGACAGTATGCGCAAGCTGCGGGAATGGCTGCACCAGAGCGGCCTGAGTCTGCACGAACTGATACTGGAAAATGAAAGCGCCATTACCGGCTGCTCCCGCCCCGCCATTTTTGCCCGACTGGACGAGATCATGGGCGCTATGGAAAACAGCGTGCAGCGCGGCCTGGATGCTGACGGCGAACTACCCGGTAGCCTGAATGTGGCTCGCAAAGCGAAAACCCTGCTGGCCAATGTTTCGCGCGTGCCGCACGCGGTGGATCGCTTCCTTGGCAAAGTGGACGCATATGCCTTTGCCGCAGCGGAAGAAAACGCTGCTGGTGGGGTAATCGTTACCGCGCCGACCTGCGGTTCCGCCGGGGTCATGCCCTCGTTGTTGCACGCCATGCTCAAAGATTTGGATATTGGCGCACGCGCCGTGCGTGAAGGACTGCTTGCGTCTGTGGTGGTAGGCTTTCTAGCCAAGCATAATGCGAGCATCGCGGGCGCAGAAATGGGTTGCCAGGGCGAGGTGGGGGTGGCCTCAGCCATGGCGGCGGCCATGCTGGCGCACGCGCGCGGCAATGCTGTGGAAATTGTGGAAAATGCCGCAGAAATAGCCCTGGAACATCATCTGGGTCTGACCTGCGATCCCGTGGGCGGCTATGTGCAGATTCCCTGCATCGAGCGCAACGCCGTGGGCGCGATCAAAGCTTATAACGCCTGCCTGCTTGCTACCTGTGAGGATGTGACCAAGCATCGCGTGTCCCTGGATGCCAGCATCCGGGCCATGGCCGATACCGGTTGCAAAATGAGCGTGAAACTCAAGGAAACTTCACAGGGGGGGTTGGCTGTCAGTATGGTTGAGTGTTGAGGGTGTTGCCCGAAAAAATACTCCTTACCACCTCCACCACCCGCTGAACATCAAACCCAAAGTGCTCGAACAATTTCCCCGCCGGAGCCGACGCGCCGAAGGTGTCGATACTGACGACTTCGCCGTCCAGCCCGACGTATTTGCGCCAGAAGTCTCCATGCGCAGCTTCGATGGCGATGCGGCGAATGCGTTGGCCGCCGAGAACTTCGCGCCGGTATTCCGGGCTTTGGCGGTCGAAGACGTTGGTGGAAGGCATGGAGACGACACGGGCGGGAATGCCCTCTTTTTCGAGGGCTGTTTTTGCGTCGAGCGCCAGTTTGACTTCGGAGCCGGTGGCGATGAGCACGACCAGGGGATCGTCGGCATCGGCGAGAATGTAGCCGCCTTTCCTGATGTCGTTCGTGTCGATGTTGCCTGTGACGGTGGGCAGGTTCTGGCGGGAGAGGGCCAGCAGGGTGGGGCCGTCCGTGCGTTCGATACCGGCAATCCAGGCCACCGCCGTTTCCACGGCGTCACATGGACGCCAGACGTCGAGGTTGGGAATCAGGCGCAGGCTGGGGATGTGCTCGACGGGTTGGTGCGTGGGACCGTCCTCGCCCAGACCGATGGAGTCGTGGGTGTAGACCATGATTTGCCGCTGGCGCATGAGTGCGGCCATGCGAATGGCGTTGCGGGCATAGTCGGAGAAAACGAGGAAGGTGGCGGTGTAGGGGATCAGGCCGCCGTGGAGCGCCAGCCCGTTGGCAATGGCGGTCATGCCGAATTCGCGCACGCCGTAGTAGCAGTAGTTGCCACCCTCGGAGGCCGTCACGCCCCGGCTGCCCTGGACGAAGGTCAGGTTGGAACCGGCCAGATCGGCAGAACCGCCGAAGAGTTCCGGTAGAAGGGGTAACAGGGCGGCAATCGTGTTCTGGCTGGCTTTGCGGGTGGCGATGTTTTCCGCCTTTTCCTTGCAGGCGGTAACGGTTTGGGCGGCAACCTGGGGCCAGTTGGCGGGAAGTTCGCGGCGGATGACGCGGCGCTCGAACTCGGCAGCGAGTTCGGGGAAGGCGGCGCGGTAGGCATCGAACCGCTGTTGCCAATCGGCTTCGAGCGTCTTTCCTTTTTGGCGGGCGTCCCAGGCGGCGTAAACGTCGGCGGGGATTTCAAATGGCGGATGCGGCCAGCCGATGGCCTCTCGCGTGGCGGCAACTTCATCCGCGCCCAGCGGCGCGCCGTGGCAGTCGTGGCTGCCCGCCTTGTTGGGAGAACCCATGCCGATGACGGTTTTGCAGCAAATGAGCGTGGGCTTTTGGGTTTCTTGTCGCGCGGCGATGAGGGCTGCCTCGATTGCCTGGGGGTCGTGGCCGGGAACGTCGGGGATGACTTGCCAGCCGTAGGCTTCAAAGCGTTTGGGGGTGTCGTCGGTGAACCAGCCTTCGACGTGGCCGTCGATGGAAATCCCGTTATCGTCGTAGAAGGCGATCAGTTTGCCGAGGCCGAGCGTTCCCGCAAGGGAACAGGCTTCGTGGGAGAC
>JAITWP010000197.1 GCA_031285365.1 Azoarcus sp. | reverse complement strand
GCCAGCACGCCTATGAGACCGGGGTCATTGAAGCGCACGACGCCTTCAAGGAAATACAGCAGCACCAGCATCGACAGCCATTGACTGGTGTAGCGCCGCCCGCGCAGGACGCCCGACACGGCGGGAAGGAGCGGCAGACCCTTGAGGATCAGCCACGATCCGCCAGGGCGCAATGGAGCAAGCCAGCCTTCCCAGAGCAGGCAAAGCGTGATGAGTGCCAGCAGGGACACGCACTCCAGCCGGACCCAGGCGCGTGGGGTCATTGTTGCTCCACGCGGAGCATCCCGCGTTCCAATAAAAGGATGATCTGCATCGGATTTCCTCAAAAACTTATAGAATCGTGACATTCTATCCAAAGTCGGGATACGGAATCCGGTCATGTCCGCGCGGACAATCCATCACTCGCTACACGATTTCGTCGTACTCTTTCGGGATCGTTTTCTGGCAACTCATTGTTTTCAGGTTGCCGGCAGTCTGACGTACACCACCCTGCTTGCCCTGGTTCCGCTCATTACAGTAACGTACATGACTTTCGGACACCTTCCGGGAATGGGAGATGTCGGAGCTTCCATCAAGGACTTTTTGCTGGAAAACATGCTCCCGAGCGAAGAAGGCAACATCATCACGACTTACGCGCTGGAGTTTTCAGAAAAGGCAAAGGAACTCACCCTGATCGGTGTTGCAATGCTGGCAGCGACTTCGCTGATGTTGCTGGCAACCATCGAGCAGGTGTTCAACGATATCTGGGGGGTACGCCAGCCACGCCCATTGCTGTTGCGTATCACCGTTTACTGGTTCGTGCTCACTCTCGGGCCACCCATTCTCGGCGGTAGCATTGCCACCACAAGTTATCTGATCAGCCTTTCGATGGAATGGTCGCCGGAGATGAGCTGGCTTGGCCCTTACTCTGCCCGACTGCTGGCGCCGCTTTTGTTGAGTGTGTTGTTCGTTTTCCTGTATTTCGCCGTGCCAAATCACAAGGTGCGCTTCACGCACGCGCTGGCCGGGGGGCTGCTCGCAGCGGTGGTGTTTTTCCTGATGCAGCGCGCTTTTGGGCTTTTTCTCGCCCGTTTTCCTACGTACACGCTGGTCTATGGCACGTTTGCGGTATTGCCTATTTTTCTCGTCTGGCTGTATTCGTCCTGGATCGTGGTGTTGCTCGGGGCGCTGATGACCGCAACCTTGCCTGTTTTCGCCGAACGGCGACGGGTCGTGACACCCTTCCCCGGCTGCGAAGCGTGGGCGGCGGTAACGATGTTGATCCAACTGGCTCGCGCCCAAAGCAGCGGATGTCCGATCAGTTTCGAGGCACTACGCGAGCAGGCACCCTTGTCCGAGTATCACGCTGAAGATGTGCTCGGCAAACTGGCCGAAGCCGGATGGGTGAGCCGCACCGATGAGGGTGATTGGGTGCTCATTCGTTCCCCATCGCAAATCCCCCTGGCTGAAATCATCCGCCGTTTTGCACTCGATATCAGGGCATGGAAATGCGCCACTGCAACCTCGGACGAGGAGAACAGCGGCGGTATCGTGTATCGCCTGGAAGACGGATTGCGTATTGGTGACGAGACCCTGGCCGGACTGGTTTCCGACCGTGATCACTTGGCGTAAGGGTCGATCTCGAACTGGAAGATTTCGATGGTGGCCGTCTGCATGTCGAGCCCGAACGCCGAACCTTGCCCAAGATACAAGTTTCCGGCAGCCTCGTGCACCATCACGAACTGGTTCGATACGTAAGTGCCCGCCTCGGTCACGAGCGCGCGATGCTCATGAGTTCCCTTGCCGCGCTGCATCATCAGGGCCGGAGCCAGCGCATCATTGCCGCGAAAACAGATCAACACCGGAGTGAAGCCCCGCCCTATTGCCTGCAAGCCCAGTTCGACCTGTTGTGGGGTATCGGTTCGTACCCAGCGAATCATGCAAATGGTCCATTCCTGCGACGCTTCGCGCCGCAAGGCGACGACCGCGCCCGCCGACAGGCTGCGATGTACGCCTCCCACGCACAAAATGGCATAACCGCCGGGGCTTTCGTTGTAGACCGTCCATTCCTCTGCCACAACCGGGGCATTGCGCCCCATTGCCCACACGTTTTTCAGGCCGACACACACTTGCACCGTGTAATGCTGCCGGATGCGCACCTCGGCGCGCTCGGGAACGGTTGACCATTGCTCACGCAACCGGCGCAGCAATGAAAGAATCTCGGTCGGTGTCAGCCCCAGGGGCAAGATGGCGGAACCGACTTCGAGAATTTCGCTGTTGCCGCTCTTGCGTGCGCTCACGTCGAGATCGAGCAAACCCTTTTCGAGCCAGAGAATCTGCACACCGATGCGGTGGACGATTTCCTCCATGCTGAAATAGACGGCTTCGCTGCCTTTTTCCGGCATGCGCCGCAGGCAGGCCGCAGGAGACATGTCCTGGTTCGGATCGAACCAGTAGCTCGATGTCTCGGGCGGAAGGGGAACGGGAGCCAGCACCAGATCACCCCCGATGGTTTCCAGATAGTCGAACAGCCATTGTTGTTCACGCGCCGTCAGGCTCTCCGTCTGGCTCACCGACATCGTCAACAACCGCCTGTAGAGCAGATTGGTCTTCGACGGCTGAGGCTCGGCCGAATCATCTTTCAGGAGCTCGTACTGCCCGGAGGAAATCCAGGCATCGTGGATGCGCTGCCACAAACCGAACGGAGCCGCTGCCCCGAGCAGGGTGCTCAGTATATAGGTCTCGCCCAGCACCCCCAGGGCGAAATCGCACAATTCGACCAATCCCGCCTGGCGGCTCAGAAGCTTGCGATGGCGCATATCGTCGTACAGCGCTCGCAACTGACTGGAAAGGCCGAGGAGGGTTTCGATCAGGCCAAACGCCTGGGCATGCAGTTCATTGGAAGCCGGCAGTGTATGCGCCAACAAACCGGGGCGAAAACGCCCGCAAATATCATTGGCGCGCAGGCAAAGCAGGCTGAGTGCTTCCTGGCGCTGTGAAAACGACATGGATTCAGTCGCCTGAGCAACGGCCCCAGCGCAACGGCTCAATTCCGACAGTTCGGCATTGAGATCATCGCCCGGTTCACTGGAGAGCCAGGACAACACTTCCTTCAGGGTATCAATGGAATGCTCGTCTGTCATGTGAGCGTGCAAAAACGCTTTTTCGGCATATGTGCATTCTATGTAAGTTTGTCACACCTGGAATCACCCAAGTCCGGTCTGGCAACAAATACTTAACGAAACACCGTGAGGGTACACAGCCGAGAAGTGCGGCATGCTTGCTCTATCACGGTGAGAATCGTACACTCGCGCGTTTTCCAGTGCTATTGCCAGAGGGTACTCTCTAATGGTTGTTAGTCGTCTTGCCCGAGGTGGCGCCAAGAAGCGCCCAGTCTACCACATTGTCGTTACTGATTCACGCAGCCGCCGTGATGGTCGTTTCATTGAGCGTGTCGGTTTTTATAACCCAGTTGCTTCCGGCGCGGCCCAATCGCTTTCCATCAACGCCGAGCGCCTTGCCTACTGGGAACAGAACGGCGCGGCCCTGTCGCCGACCGTCTCCCGTCTGGTCAAGCAGAACGCCAAGGCTACCGCCTGAGCGTACTCCTCACATGATTGTGTTGGGGCGTATCGCAGCCCCTTTCGGCGTCAAGGGCTGGCTCAAGATTCAACCCTTCGGCGACGATCCGTTGTCGTGGGGAAAAATGCCCCACTGGTGGCTGGCTCCCTCCGATGCGCCAGATGAACAATGGACGCAACACACGCTGTGCGGCTGCCAGGCACATGGAAAGGGATTGATTGCCTGCTTTGAAGGGATTGCCGATCGTGATGCGGCAGAGCCGCTCGTGGGCTGGTACATTGCTACCCCGCGTGAATTACTGCCCCGTACCGAAGAAAACGAATACTACTGGGGCGACCTCATCGGCATGGAAGTGCGCGACGAGGCGGGCGAGGCGCTTGGCGAAGTCACGAACCTGCTCTCCACAGGCGCGCATGATGTGCTTCAGGTACGGGACGGCGACACGGAACGCCTGATTCCGTTCGTGGCCGCTTACGTACTGGATGTCGACCTCGCTGCCCGATCGATCCGCACGACCTGGCAAAAAGATTGGTGAGATGAGCACACGCCGCTACGACGCAATCACCCTCTTCCCGGAGATGTTTGCCGCCCTCACCGGCAGCGGCATCACGCGGCGGGCGCTGGAACGCGACCTGTATCGCATCGTTTTCCACGATCCACGCGAATTTACGAATGACGCGCATCGCACGGTCGATGACCGCCCCTATGGAGGCGGCCCCGGCATGGTGATGCTGGCCGAACCGCTGACGCAGGCCATCGCGCAGGCGCGGCAAGGCCATGCGGAAACCGCCCCGGTCATTTATCTGTCGCCGCAGGGCACGCCGCTTACGCACGCAAAAGTCCTGGAACTGGCACGCTTGCCGGGCCTGATTCTGTTGTGCGGACGTTACGAGGGCATCGACCAGCGCCTGCTCGACCGCGAAGTGGATGAAGAAATTTCGCTCGGCGATTTCGTGCTCTCAGGCGGCGAACTGGCGGCAATGGCGCTCATCGATGCCATCGTGCGACAGTTACCGGGCGCGTTGAACGATGCCGGATCGGCGCAGGAAGATTCCTTCGTGGCCGGATTGCTCGACTGTCCGCACTACACGCGGCCGGAAGTTTTTGAAAATGAACAGGTTCCGGAAGTGCTGCTTTCCGGCAACCATGCCCTCATTCGCCGCTGGCGACTCAAGCAGGCTTTGGGCCGCACCTGGCTGCGTCGCCCTGACCTACTTGCGCAAAGGGGGGTAAATGAGGAAGAATCGCGCCTCCTGGAAGAATTCCGGGAGGAGTACGACAGGAAAATCCGTGCAACAATCTGACTTAAAGCCGGTTTTCCAATTACAAACCGCGTGCATCAGGCGTAAAGCCTGCTCTGCGCGTCAGGCCACTGGCCGTTGAACGACATGGAGTCCATGAAAATGAATCTGATTCAGCAACTCGAACAAGAAGAAATTACCCGGTTGACGGTCAACAAGACCGTCCCCGATTTCTCCCCCGGTGACACCGTGGTGGTGCAGGTCAAGGTCAAGGAAGGCGCACGCGAGCGTCTGCAAGCCTACGAGGGCGTGGTGATTGCCAAGCGCAATCGCGGCCTCAACTCCTCCTTCATCGTGCGCAAGATTTCCTCCGGCGAAGGCGTGGAACGGACGTTCCAGACCTATTCCCCGCTGCTGGCCGCAATCGAAGTCAAGCGCCGTGGCGACGTGCGCCGCGCCAAGCTCTACTACCTGCGCAGCCGTTCCGGCAAGTCCGCGCGGATCAAGGAAAAACTCGATTACAAAGCCGCTGCTGCCAAGAAACGGGGTTGACGCTTTCGCATGAAGCTTCGCGTCATCGCTCTCCTGGCCATCGTGGCGCTCATCGCCGCAGGTGCTTTCATCTACTTCGAAAAGCCTCTTGCTCCTGAAGTGGGCTTTACGACTCTGCAAGGTGAAAGAATCGATACTGTCGCATTGCGCGGCAAGGTGGTACTGGTCAATTTCTGGGCTACGACCTGTTCAACCTGCATTGAGAAAATGCCGGATCTGAGCAGGACGTATGAAAAATTCGCCGCACGCGGGCTGGAAATCGTCGCCGTGGCGATGGATTACGACCCGGAGGCGCAAGTACGCACCTATGCCGAGAAAGCCGCGCTACCGTTCAAGGTAGCGCGGGATTCCGACGGTAGCGCGGCGCGCACTTTGGATATACGTATGACGCCGACGACTGTCCTCATCGACCGCCATGGCCGTATCGTCCATACCTATCTGGGCAAACCCGACTTTGGTGCGCTGCATGCGCTACTCGAAAAACTGCTGACGTAATCAGCAGTCAATTGCCTACTATCAACCCTCTGGCGGGAATCTGTTCCAGGATGTCCGGCTGGATGATGTTGAGCAGGCGATCCTTTTCCACGAAGATTTCCGGCGAACCGAACGGGCGCGGGCCCACTTCATAAGCAGCGAAGCGGAACATCAGGCCGCCTTCCGTGATACGCCAATTCCTGTTCACGGGAAAGAAAGCATGTGAAGGGTTGGAAAAATGCGCCCTGATGGCCTCACTCGGCAATGTTGGTTCCGATTTCAACCAGGCGCGAAAGGTCACATGCTGGAGGCTCTCAAGGGCCTTTTCCCGACCGGGCACGACGAGTTTGTCGAAAGTAACGATCCTGCGCGTGCGGGTGTCAATCACGATGAAACCACCCTGCGGACCGGGTGGATGAGTATCGTACTGCTGACTCAGTTCATGCGTGAATACGAATTGCAGATAGGGTCCAAAAATCTCGGGACGGGGCACTTCCGGCAGGGAAAGGGAGCTGTCTTCATAGCCTGCCAGTTTCGCGGTAAATTCAATTAGAGGAG
>JAITWP010000142.1 GCA_031285365.1 Azoarcus sp. | reverse complement strand
AGTTTTTCGCAGCCGTAGTGCAGACCAAATCCGCCGGTGAACATACCGTAGCCGAACGCCATCTGCACACGATCGGCACGCGTGACGC
This sequence comes from Azoarcus sp., assembly GCA_031285365.1. Taxonomy (GTDB): domain Bacteria; phylum Pseudomonadota; class Gammaproteobacteria; order Burkholderiales; family Rhodocyclaceae; genus WRNU01. Next base: position 6,248 of record JAITWP010000142.1, on the reverse strand, counting down.
CAGCCATTGCCACCAGCCGTGCAACGCAGTCGCTCCAGGCATCGAGGTCGCGCTGGCTATAGCCAATCACGATGGGTTTGCCGGTCGTCCCCGAGGAAGAATGCAAACGCACCACATCATCAAGCGGGATGGCACACAAACCATAAGGATAGGTGTCACGCAAAACCTGCTTATCGCTAAAAGGCAAACGCCGCACATCTTCCAGGCTGCGAATGTCCTCCGGCCTTACCCCGAGTTCCCGGAAACGTTCCCTGTACCAGGGAACCCGGTCAAACGCCCAGGCAACCTGCCGCTGCAATTTCTCAAGTTGAATCCGGCGAATGTCTTCACGCGGCGCGGTTTCAATCCTGGAATCAAAATAATTCCTCTGCAAGCTATCCGTCATCTCTGTTTCACCAGATTTCATTACTCGCATGTGCATCATATACTTTTCGATATTTCGTCTTGCGAAACGAGTTCGATTGGTAGATTTTGCAAAGCCACCTCTGCAGAAGCAGTGTCATCCACATGAATTGCAATGATGGTAGAAATCAGGGAGTAGCTATAGAGCACATTGATACCTGCCTCTGCGATAACTCCCATGACACGAGCCAGTTCTCCCGGCTTATCGGGCAAGCGGATACACAACACTTGCGCCAGGGTAGCGGCACAGCCCCGCTCACGCAGCACATCGAGGGCAACATCGGGTTTATCCAGGATGAAACGCGCAATCCCGTAATCGCCCGTATCGGAAGCCGAATAACCGCGCACATTGATTCCCATTATCTCGAAAGCATCGAGGATATTTTTCAAATGCCCCGGACGGCTTTCCAGGAAAACACTGATTTGCGAAACAGCCATAATGGCACCGATCTCCTGACACAGAATTAATGACGTACGGATAACTTCACAAACAGCCTATAATGATACTTTAAAACCATCTTTCGTACTTGTTTTCCATTCAAGCCCGCAATCAGAGGATTGAACAAAATGTACTTTTCGTGTTAGTTTTTTCCTACTTAGAAATGTATGGAGATATGGCAAGCATGGCCTCTACCATTCATGATCGAAGAAATCAACAAAGCATTGTTGCATATATCACAGGATGATGTGACGTTTTGCCTTGGCATATTTCAGCGTACCGGACTAGCATCCAGCATGACTTTTCAACAAAAGTTGAACGACCCGGCTCCCGTCCGGCTTGCACACCCCTCATACAAGTAAGTTCCACCACTCATGCCAGCTTCCTCTAAACCTCCCTTGCCTGATACCAGACACACCCCCTGGTCCGGACGGAGATCTTTTATCCTGCTGGCGTTGTTGGTCGTGGCGAGCTTGGGTTCCACCCTGCTCGCCGCATCCATCCCTCCTCCCAGCGGCTCGGCATGGTTTCCCATCTCCATTCTGGCAGTCGGAGAAATTGCGATCGTCGGACTCGCTATCATCCTGGGCATGAAAAAACTGTACCAGGAGATGCACAGCCAACTTGAAAACCATATCAGTGCAGAAGCTGCACTGCAGCAAGCCAATACATTCCGTCAGGCACTCGAAGCCTCGTCCACCGGCGGCTTGCGTATCCGCACCAATGAAGGTCGCATCACCTACGTGAGCCCGGCCTTTTGCCGCATGACCGGCTTTAGCAGCGAAGAGTTGATCGGTACATGTTTTCCCTCGGTTCCCTACTGGAATCCCATGTACTCCGCAAGTAATCTGGAGAAATTCAACCGAGCCATGAACGGAGAAGTTCCGAGCAACGGCCTGGAAGTCTCCATGCAACGCAAGAACGGAGAGCTGTTCGAAGCGCTCGTCATCGAAAGCCCGTTCATCGACCCGGCTGGGCAATATGTCGGCTGGCTGGGTGCAGTCATCGACATTACCGAACAGAAACGCCTCCGGGAACAAAGCTTGCGCCAATATGAGCGATTACAGGCCACATCCCGGCTCATTACGATGGGGGAGATGGCGTCGACGATGGCTCATGAACTCAACCAGCCCCTAGCCGCAATTTCCAGCTACGTCTCCGGTTGCTTGAATCAGCTCGATTCGGATCAGGCCGATATCTCCGAATTGAAGGACGTGCAACACAAGATCGCCCGGCAGGCCCGACGCGCAGCAGGCATCATCGGACGAGTCCATTCCTTCGTGCGTCGCGCCGAACCCAATTTTGCCCCTAACGACATTAATTTCATCGTGCGCGAAGCCACTGCCCTGATTGAAACCAGCGCCGTCAAACATGGAGCACGCATCATTTGTGAATTTCAGAGAAACCTGCCTCTTGTCAGCGTCGACTCTCAAATGATCGAACAGGTCATCATCAATCTGTTACGCAATGCTATTGATGCCATGGTTGATACCCCTCTGGAAAATCGGGAAATCACTATTTCCTCCTACCTGACCGCCAGAGGCGTCTCCTTGGCTATTGCCGATCGGGGCTGCGGCATTCCCGCAGAAATCGCGTCCCATCTGTTCGAACCTTTCTTTACCACAAAAGGAAAAGGCATGGGGATGGGGTTAAACATTTGCCGTACGATTCTTGAACTTCATCATGGGCATCTTACATTTGAACCCAATCCGCCAGGAGGAACTATTTTTACGCTCACATTACGTACAATTCCGTTACATACAGAGTGAAACATGACTACAACGACTACCGCACTATCTCCAGCAAACAGAGCCCATATCATCGATGACGACGAAGCCATATGTGATGCCCTCGCATGGCAGTTGCGTACACGCGGGATTGAATGTACGACATGGACAACGGCAGAAGATTTCCTGTCTACCTGGCAACCCGAGTGGTATGGCTGTATCGTTCTGGACATCCGCCTCAATGGAATGAGTGGCCTTGCCTGTTTCGATACATTGATCGAAAGCAACTGTCAATTGCCGGTGATCTTCATCACCGGGCATGGCGACATTCAAATGGCAGTCGAGGCCCTCAAGAAAGGCGCTTTCGATTTCGTGGAAAAACCGTTCAACCACAACGATCTCGTCGACCGTGTAATGGCCGCCTTTGAGCTCAGCGACGAACGACGGCGCATCGGCGCCACCCGCGAATCCGTCGATGAACGGCTTGCCTCCCTAACACCGCGCGAACGCGAAGTCATGGATTTAATCCTGGAAGGCCGCTATAACAAGGTTATAGCTAATCAATTAGTGATTTCAATGCGCACTGTCGAAGCGCACCGCTCACACATTTTCAACAAGATGAAAGTACGTTCAGCAGTGGAACTGGCACAATTGTTGTCGGTATTGAAGGAATAGGGGCAAGCGAAATTCCGGGCATTTTATTGCCGAATTTCGCTGTCGAACTCATTCCAGTCAATAAAACCTTCTCTTCCATTTTCCGGCGGAGTTGCCCGGAACGGATTGATGTCAAGCCCACCACGCCGCGTATAACGCGCACAGACCGCCAGATCAGTCGGTCTACAACGCTCCAAAATGTCGCAGAAAATCCGTTCAACGCAATGTTCGTGGAATTCGTCGTGCTGGCGGAAGGATACGATATAGCGCAACAACCCGGCGCGCTCAATCGTCGGCCCGGTATAGCGTACCGCCAGCATGCCCCAATCGGGCTGTCTTGTAACCGGGCAATTGGATTTCAGAAGATGCGTATAAAGCGTCTCCGTCACTCGCTCGCCGCTCGTACGCAGCACATCGGGACAAAGCCGGTAGGTGTCGATATCAATATCCAGACTATCGAGGCAAAACCCTTCGGGATCTTTGATACGGCGCATCAAGCGCCCGTCCAGGGGCAGAATTTCCACCCTCACCGCTTCCCCGGCTATAGCCGACAGATCATTTGCGATGGTTGCGTGCACAGCGTTGACTCCGGACATGCGTTCCTGGTTGAAGGCATTGAGATAGAGCTTGAGAGACTTGGATTCGATCAGGTTCGGACTGGATGCCGGCACACGAAAACGCGCCAGCGCCACAACCGGTTTGCCGCGCGGATCGAGCCAGGACAGTTCATAGGCATTCCAGAGGTCTTCGCCTATGAAAGGCAGAGCACTATCGTGAAGACCGATTTTGCTGCGCTGGTCCTGCCGCGCGATTGGAAACAACAGTTCGGGCGCATAGGTGTCTCGATAGAGAACCTGCTTGCCCAGCGCGGAGTGCGAAGCGTCGAACGGGCCGGAGGGTTTCATTGACGGGTATCCGGGCAGTTGTTCGCAATAACCACGAAATCGGCCACCGACAATCGTTCGCCACGCAATCCCGGATCGAAACCGAGCGCTTCGAGGGTGGTTTCGTCGAGAAAATCCCTCAGGGCATTTTTCAGGGTCTTGCGGCGTTGTGCGAAAGCTGCAGCAACGATGCGGGCGAACCGGGTTTCGTCATGCGCCTCGTGCGTTTCGGCAGGCAACGGAATCATGCGTACGATGCTCGATGTCACTTTGGGGGCAGGCCGAAACGCGCCGGGAGGCACATCAAACAGGCGTTCCATCCGGAAACGATATTGCAGCATGACCGACAGACGCCCATATTCCGCCGTACCCGGTGCGGCCACCATGCGCATCACGACTTCCTTTTGCAGCATGAAATGACCATCGCGAAGCCGGGATGCAAAACCGGCAAGGTGAAAGAGCAGAGGAGTCGAGATGTTGTACGGCAGATTGCCCACAACACGTAGCGGAGATTTTTCTTCCGCGCATAACGCGCCAAAATCGAATTCCAGTGCATCACCTTCGTGAATCGTCAGACATCCGGGATCGAAATGTTCGCGCAGGTGAGCGATGAGGTCACGGTCGATTTCGACCACATGTAAATGCCCGATACGTTCGAGCAAAGACCGCGTCAACGCGCCAAGACCAGGGCCGATTTCGACCATGGTTTCACCCGGGCGAGGTCGGATGGCCTCGACAATGCGGGTAACGACACCGGTGGCGGTGAGAAAGTTCTGCCCGAAGCGGCGGCGGGCGATGTGTCCGCCCGTGCGCGCACCGAACTTCATGCCCGCCGCTGCCTGGCCTTCGCCATATCGATGGCCAGTTCGACCGCCGCAAACAGGCTGCCGGGATCGGCTTTCCCTGAACCGGCCAGATCGAACGCGGTACCGTGATCGACCGAAGTCCGGATGATAGGCAAGCCCAATGTGACGTTGACTCCGCTGCCAAAGCTGGTGTGCTTGAGCACCGGCAAACCCTGATCGTGGTACATCGCCAACACGGCATCGGCTTCCCGCAGTTTAGGCGGCGTAAACAGGGTATCGGCAGGCAGCGGCCCGATGAGGTTCATCCCCTTTGCGCGCAGGCGTTCGAGCACCGGAATGATGATGTCGATCTCTTCGCGCCCGATGTGCCCGCCCTCCCCCGCGTGGGGGTTGAAACCGGCCACCAGGACGCGCGGCCTGGACAGGCCGAAACGGGCATCGAGATCACGATGGAGGATCTCGATCGTGTGCGCGAGTCGATCCTGGGTTAACGCCTTCGGTACATCTGCCAAGGGTAGATGCGTGGTCGCCAGCGCCACGCGCATACCGCCGCCGACCAGCATCATCACGACCTGCGGCGTGTGCGTTTTGGCGGCAAGATATTCAGTATGGCCGGAAAAAGGTATCCCGGCATCGCAAATCACACCCTTGTGCACCGGCGCCGTCACCATAGCGGCGAACACACCTTTTACGCAGCCTTCCAGTGCGCTATCGAGGATACTCAGCACGTAAGCGGCGTTTTTCGGGCTGGGTTTACCAGTGAGTGCAGGACAGGCAAGCGGACGGTGGAGCACATCAAACACCCCAGCTTCGGGTGCCATGCCTGGCTGCCAGGGACGCACCACCAAGGCGCGGCCTGCGCGCTCCAGCCGCTCCTCGATCAACTCAATATCACCAATCACCACCAGATGCGCCGGCCACTTACGCTCGGGCAAGCGCGCGCACAGTTCAGGCCCAATCCCGGAAGGTTCCCCACTCGTTACCGCCAACACAGGCAAGAGCTGTTCATCGACATCATTCATCTGCGTTTTCCAGTTTGTATTCGACATAGGCTTCGTCGCGCAATTGACGCAACCAGTCGTCAAAGGCTTCTTCAGCTTTGCGTTGCCGCAGGATGTTCCGTGCGATGTTTCGCTGGTGCTCCTCGCCCACATCCTGTTTTCTGCGTTCAAGTACCTGGATGAGATGCCAGCCAAAAGGCGTACGTATCGGCTCGCTGACCTGATTCGGCGCAAGCGCGTTCATGGCATTTTCAAATTCGGGCACAGTATCGCCCGGACTCAGCCAACCAAGATCGCCGCCTCGCGCGGCAGTGAGGTCAGCCGAACTGGCCCTG
>JAITWP010000135.1 GCA_031285365.1 Azoarcus sp. | reverse complement strand
CGCACAGGTTCATGCGGAAAATGGGCAAACGAGCCAGCAGCATGCTCAGCTTTTCATGTTGGAATGAGGTTTTCTGAGGGCTTGGGTGTTCAACTGGATTTTGAAGAAGCTACATGGTGGCTTGAATTTGCAAAGAAAGGGGGGTATTTTCCTAACTCTATGGGTTCCAGGATAAGCTGGAGTTATCCAAATATTCCTCCCATATTGCTTGCGGGTCATCTTGCTGATCGAGACTATAGGGATTTTTTATTTGGAAAAACGTCTGATAAGAGCGAGGACGATATTTCAAGTATTCTTGACAATCCAGAATACTTTGAAATTCACTTGAGGGAGGATAAAAACCATTTTTTAGTCGAGATTATTTATAAGCCACATGAAAATCAACCATTGAGTACCTTTGGTGCAAAGTACAAGATCGATAAAGAGCGCATCAAAATATCAGAAAGAGTATTATTTAATGAATAGGGCGAATTCAATGATGGCAATCAAAAACAGATTGCCATCATCGAGACGGATTGGCCTACCTCCAATACCAAACCCCCAGCGTGTACCTGTCCGCCATGCCCCTAGGGGCTGGGCGATCATGGCATTCGTATGGCACTGCTTCACACGACAAAACAAACCGATGAGACGAGAAGGTACGATGATGAATGACAAATTTCCCCGCTGGGTGTCGATCACGTTCTGTGCCTTTCTGGCGCTACTGCCTGGGCAGGTATTGGCTCAAACGTGCCCCGCCCCGCCGGGTTGGCTCGACGGTCTCACCAACCCTGGGGCGGATGACGGGGCAGACGGTGGCGAAGCGGAGAGTTGCGACGGCATGATGCGCGCGCGCATCCAGAGCCCCGTCGTGAGCCTGGCGCTTTCGGATCGTCCCCTTCTCTACCGCCCCGCCAAGGGGCCGCAGGTGCCGCTCTCCTTTTACTACAGCCAGCGGGAGATGCACCAACCCGAGACGTTCCACTACGCCAACCTGGGGCCGAAGTGGACTTACAGTGGCTTGTCCTACATCATCGACGACCCGAAACGTCCGGGCGAAGAGGTTGAGCGTTACAAATCAGGTGGCGGCACCAGAAAGTTCAACAAAGAAGATTTTGACCCCAAGACGGGCCGCTTCGCTCCCGATGGGCGAGATGGCTCGGTGCTCGTGCGCGTGGCGGGCACTTCTCTGAAATACGAGCGCCACAGCGCCAACGGCATGATCGAAACCTACGCCCACTCAGACCGCAAAACCGAGCATCCGCGCCGCTTCTTCCTGAGCGAGCGGCGAGACCCGGCAGGCAACCGGATCGTTTTTGAGTATGATGGTCAAAACCGTCTGCTTTCCGTGCTGGACGCCACCGGCAAACGCACCATGCTCGAATACGGTCACAAGGAAGATCCGCTCAAGATCACCGGCATCAAAGACCCCTACGGTCGTCGCGCCCAGATCGGCTACGACGCCAGAGGTCGCCTCACCTCGATTACCGATGCCGTGGGGCTGGTTTCCCGCGTCACCTACCCCGGAAAGAGCACCTTTATTGACACACTGACCACCCCCTATGGGGTCTCCCGCTTTGCCTCGGGCAACAGTTGGGAGGCGGTTCAATGGGTAGAAATCACCGACCCGCTGGGTCGCACCGAACGGGTGGAATCAAGAGATGACGCCCCCGGCATCGTCGACACTGAGAAAGACGCTCCGGCAGTGGCCGGGATCGTCAACAAAGGACTCTCCAAAAACAACACCTTCCATTGGGATGCGCTCGCCTACGAGAAGCGCAAGCACAAGATCGACTACACGCAGGCCAAAATTCTGCACTGGAGGTCGGACGAAGCGGGCAAGACCGCCGACGTACTCTCCAGCGTGAAGCAGCCGCTGGAAAGCCGCCAGTGGTACGTGTATGGCTCAAAAGCGAAGACCACGGGCCTCTCCTCGCGTCCGACGGGCATTGCGCGGGTACTACCCGATGGACAGACGCAACTGCGGCAGTTTGCCTGGAATGAGAAAGGCCACCCGCTCATGAAGCGCGATCCGCTGGGTCGGGAGACAAAAATCACCTATGCCCCAAACGGGATCGATGTCATCAAGGAACAACAAAAGACGGCCACGGGCTACGACACACTCAGCGAAATCACCTGGAACAAGCAACACCTGCCGCTTACCGTCAGGGACGCCACCGGAAAAATCACAACATACACCTACAACAGCGCCGGTCAGCCGCTCCAGGTGAGCGGCAAGCTTGGGGCGAGCGTGAGATACCACTACGACGAACAAGGGCGGCTCACCCGGATGATCAATCCCACGGGCCGTGTCCGGGAGAGCTACACCTATGATGCGTTTGGCAACATTGCCAGCCAGACCGATTCCGAGGGCGCAACCACCAAACACGAGTACGACGCGCTTAACCGTCTGACCAAAACCACCTACCCGGACGGCACCACACTTGAAAACACCTGGGACAAACTGGACATCGTGCGCGTGAAGGATCGCAGCGGCAAACTCACTCACACCCAATATGACGCCGCGCGTCAGCTTGTCGAGTACAGGGACGCGCTACGCGCGATCCAGTTTGGTTACGACAAGGCTGGTCGGCTCGTGAGCCTCACCGATGGAGGGGGCCAGCAGACGCGCTGGCAGCGGGACATCCAGGGTCGGGTGATCGGCAAATACTCGGCTGACGACACCCGGCTCTTCTACAGCTACGACAGCGCCGGACGTCTGGCGAAGCACACCGACAAGCGCGGACAGGAACAGCATTTCAGCTACGACAAGAGCGACAACCTGACCCGGAGCAGCTATCAGTACACCCAAGTGCCCACCCCCGGTGTGAGCCTCGCGTGGGACGCCCACTACCCGCGTATTGTCGCGATGCGCGACGGCACGGGCGAGACCCGTTACCGGTACGGTGCCGTGGGCAAGGCGGGGGCGAATCAACTGGTCAGCGTCGAAGATCCCTCGAACATCCCCCTCAAACTACGCTATGGCGCCTCGAACCGGGTGGAAGGCTGGAGGCTGGGCGCGAGCGGAGAAGACTACACGTTCGATGTCCTGGGGCGTCTCGTGACTAACCAAAACAGCGCACTGGGTCAATTCGACTATGACTATCTGGGGGAGACCCAACAACTCACGAGCGCCCTATTGCGCAACACCCCCCTCAAACACACCTACGCCTATGAGACGGCCAGCGGGGATCATCACCTCCAGGAAATCCGCCACCCGCAGGGCGCGCGCAGCTACGCCTACCAGACAACGAACGACCTCATCATGAGCCTGACCGAGACTCTCCCGGGTCAAAGCCGGACGTGGCACTACCAGTACGACGGAATCAACCGCTTGCAGACGGCCAGCCGCAATGATGGACGAGCCTACCGCTACAGCCTGGACAAGGGGGACAACCTCGTCAGCATCCTCTCCCCCGAAGGCGAGAGAACGTACCCCGTGGGTTTGGGCAACCGGATTCGCAAGGACAACTATCAGCATGATCAGGCGGGCAACCGGATTTCGGATGAACGGCACACCTACCAGTGGGACGCAGAAAACCGTCTGGTTAGGATTGGTTACCGGAACGATTCCAGCAAGAGCACGCAATTCAAGTACGACGGTCTGGCCCGGCGGGTCGCCATCATCGAGACAGAGGGAACCCAGAGAACCGAGACCCGCTACACCTGGTGCGGGGACAAGATATGTCAGGCCAGAGACGAAAAAAATCGGCCCATAGCGACCTATTTCGGCAACGGAACCCATCGTCCGCAGGAAAAGGCGAACAAGAAGGAGTACTACGCCCGGGATCACCTGGGTTCGATCCGGGACGTACTCGACGAGAAGGGCAAAGTGATTGCGCGCTACGACTACGAGCCCTACGGAAAACTCATTGACGGATCGAACAAACCGCCTGAATTCGGTTATGCGGGAATGCAGTATCACGCGCCTAGCGGCCTGTATCTGACCCACTACCGTGCTTATGACCCGGAGACGGGGCGATGGCTCTCAAGAGATCCGATCGAGGAGCGGGGCGGGATCAATCTGTACGCGTATGTCAACGGAAACCCGGTCAGTTTTGTCGATCCGACCGGGGAAATTGCGATTGTATTTGTCTACGCAGGTGTTGCGGCGTTGTCGGTGGCCATTATTGCGGATTATTATGGGGTACAGCAAAGTCAGGTGAAAATCAACGGCACCAAGGTGGAAATTTCTGACTATGACGCCATCACGAAGAATAAAGACACGCTGGGGAACCGCTCGATGGGGGCGCGTCCCGGGTCTGAGCCGGGCACTTGCGAGATGATATGGATGGCGGTACTGAACGCGCTGGGTCAGCAGCAACTGGCTAATGCGGGAGGCGACGAGGGGAGTGACGAGGTGCCTCCTGCGGTCACGTCTCCCGGCGAAGCGCCTCCTGTTGACAAGAACGATCCGGATGCGTTGTCGGCGGCTCATCTGGCAACGAACGGTGACAAGACGAAACCTGGTTATGGCGGGAATTGTACGCCTAATCAATATGATCGGTTGAGTCAAGAGCAATTTGATGTCTGTAAATCACCTACTGGAGCGCAAACTATTGGAGGATGCAGAGGGTTAAGATCTGATCAACTGGCTGAAATAGCGGATAGGCTTTCTAAATGGGAGCAGTGTAAAAATGCAAGGAAAAATGTTGCAGATCAATGCTTTGCTGGAGGAGATGATGGTCATAATACGCAAATTAGTAATGCTCAGATCGTAATAGATAAATGCAGAGATATGCTGCGATGACACGAATATCTATTAAAGAATTCTTGCTAACTTACTTTCCTAACAAAGAGAGGTTGTCGTATGAAGAGTTTACTCATGGCGACGGACATGGTAAAAATCTTTTGTTATATGTTTTCGATTCTGATGAAAACGCGCAAAGATGTGCTTTTGAGATTATTTCATCTCCTTGGACAGAAATAGATTGGTTGATTTTATCAGCCATTGGCGGTGCTGGTAGCGATATTTGGATGTTACCATCATTCTTAAATAAGAGGAGTTACATTCATGTTTTTCCTTCGATGATATATCTTCTATACAATGAAAAAAAATATGATATAAATTCCAACCCATCAATTGGATTATTGCTAGAATGTTTTGAAGACCAACTTACAGGAAGAGGACTGAAGTGCAATTGGAAACGTGACTTTTATTTATCATTGGATAATAATGTAGTGAAAGTTATCGGTCGTATATTAAATAAGAACAATATTGCTGCCGATCAAAATGATTCTAGAAATTTCTGGCAGCCCTCGTAGGATAGGTTGAGATCGTATTTAGCTGATACCGCCGGGTCTGAGCCGGGTACTTGCGAGATGATATGGATGGCGGTACTGAACGCGCTGGGTCAGCAGGAACTGGCTAATGCGGGCAATGCGGGAGGCGACGGGGCGGGCGGCGTTGATCCGAATGATTCTTCCACTTGGCCTGTGGATGGAGCGGGAGTGCCAATCAATCCTGCTGCGGAGGGGTTAAAAGATGCCCACGCAGCGGCAAATGGGGATAAGACAAAACCGGGGTATGGAGGCAACTGCACGCCGAATGAGTACGACCATTACGACGCCAAAAAAGAAGAATGGTGCGGCGAAGCTTCTGCTTTAGGAAGATGCCCAGGCCTCAACAGCGGTATCTACATGTCCTATTTCGACCGCATGAAAAGAGCCACGTCTTATGCAAGGTGTGCAGATGCCAGAAGAAACCTGATGGACAACTGCTTTAAGGGAGGGGACGCCGGTCACCGCCAGGCAGCCATACAGGCAGATCTGGCATCAGTCAACTGCCTTAAAGGAATCTAGAAATGTCAGCGAGCAAAAAATTAGCGGCAAGCATGAAAGTCAGCAGAGAGGAGATTCTCGAGCATTTCCCGGCAGACAAAAGGCTGGCCTACGATGATTTCATCACGGATGAAATTACACGTTTTTATTACCAGGACGAAGAGAAAATCAGGAAAATCTATGAACTGATTTCATGCCCGTGGACAGAGATTCAATGGTCTGTAATTGAAAAAATACCCTTTCTAAATGATGAGGAAACGACTGATTTTGGTTATGCGGTGATAGGCGCTCTAAACGAAAAGAGCTTTATCCATGTCTTTCCTTCCCTACTTGCTGAAGCGACAGAAAACGACTGCATGACAAATGATTATTTTATCCGGATGCATCTGGATTTGCGCTCTGTCTATAAGGATTGGGAATTGGAGTTTTATTTTTCTTTCAATGAAGAGATCGTGAAGTTGATCTACCGTATATTGAGCCAATATGGTTGTCATGTTGCAAAAGACGCCATCTATGTTTACTGGCATGAAAGGGGAAAATTGCCGGATGATTAAGGCCATAGCTCGCGTAGATACTGTTACCTGCTGCACCCACTGTGTGGTGAGATCGGGGTCAACCCCCGGTTTTCTCGCTGTTCTCTCAAACTTTTATCGGAGGTTTCAATGAAAAAAATGCTCATTCTCTTTGCACTAGCCCTGTCAGTGCATGTGCACGCCGATGAGGCAAGTCGGCAAGCCAAGGTTGCCCAGATAGTCGAGGCACAAGGGCTACAGCAGATGCTCCAGCAGCAACTTGACCAGTCCAAGGAATTTGCAGTGAAGGCTGGGGAAGATACCTATCGCAGATTGCTCCTGGAAAGTAACCTTGGAGAAGGCAAAGAAAATCCGGCGCTCAAGCAAGTCTTTGCAAAATATATGGAGCGTTGCGCGACCTTGTTCACTGCAAAGGAACTGGTCGCAATGTGGTCAGCCTTCTATGGGAAAGATTTGTCTGAGGCAGAGCTTGATAAAATTTTGACCTACTACAAATCACCGGAAGGAAAAAAGGACGTCCGTGCCTCCCAAATCGCAATGGTAGGCTTTTCCCTGGCGATGAATGCAGAGAGTCAAAAACGGCTGAATGAATCAATTAACCAGCTAATAGTAGATATGAAGAAGGCCATCGCAAATTAACATTGTAACTGCGGAAACCGGGGAAGCCGTGCGCGAAAACCGCGCAGGCGAACCGGGCCAAAACCACGGTTTGCTCACGCGGACACCATGAAGCTCGCGTAGGTTGGGATGAGCTTGCGAATCCCAATTAATGCGTTTTTGATTTATCCCCAAACAATCTGACCCTATTGCGCCGCCACCCGTGTCACGGCAGGGGCGGCGGCGTGCCTGAAAGCCTGTTCATACACTTCGGAAGTCTGTTCATGCGCCCCGGAACGCTATCTATAACTCGTCCGGTTGCTCAAGCACTGTCCGAAACTGAAGGCAATCAAAACAACGTGTTCTCAAACTGAAGAAAAGAAATAGTGGCAAATTTTCATTTCTTCTTTTTTTTCGCTGTGTCTCAGCCTTTTTTCTCAAAGGAGAATAGATTAATGAAACTCACTCAAACAATCGCTGCTGCCGTGTTGGGGCTTGGTTTTGCCGCTTCTGCACAGGCTGATTTCTACAGCGGCGAAACGCTTTCTTCCGCAAATTCAACACTGAAATTTACGCAGATTGTTGAACCAGAAGCTGAACCGGGTTTATTTCAAGACATTTACGTATTCAAGGTCGCGGATGATCTTCTGAGTACCGATGGCTTGAGCTTGTATCTTGATGCTTATTCCATCGACCGTGCTTTTGACAGGGAGGGCAGTTCCTTTGAGTATGCTCTGTCTTATTTGTCTGTTGCCGTATACCGTGGTAACGATGTTTCAGTACCGGCTGTGTACGAGTGGAAAGACAGTTGGAGTCCATCCTATGATTACCACCCTATTAGCCTGTCAGGGTCTTTCGAGCTTGATTCGCCCC
>JAITWP010000125.1 GCA_031285365.1 Azoarcus sp. | reverse complement strand
TACTGGATTACACATGGGGACGCGCCCAGACTTTCTTCGATGGGCTCGATATGGTGGTGCGTCATATCGACTTTACCCATCCTTACGATGAAGGAATGCGCCGCCGGATTCTCGATGCGGCCCGTGAGGCGGGAGAAGAAGTGATCGACGGGGCAACCTATGCGGCCACACAGGGTCCGCGTCTGGAGACGGCGGTTGAAATTGACCGCTTTGAGCGTGATGGGGCGGACGTGGTCGGGATGACCGGCATGCCTGAGACAGCGCTTGCACGCGAGCTGGAATTGCCCTATGCCGCAATCAACGTGGTGGCCAACCATGCCGCAGGCCGTGAAGCGAGTGCGCAAAATGTCAATTTCGAGAGCGTTGAACAGGTGTTGCAGGAAGCGATGTTACGGGTGCGCAACGTACTCACCCATTTATGCAGGTAATGAAGGATGAAGCAGAACATGACTGAGCAAACGATGTTGAAGAAACTCGAAACCCGTTTCGAGCATCTGCTTTTCATTAGTCGCTGGTTGATGGCTCCGGTCTATCTCGGACTGGTGCTGGCGATGCTGGTGTTGCTTTACAAGTTCGGCAAGGAAGTCCTCAACCTGTTCTTTGGGGTGACCACTGCTACCGATAGCGACTTGATTATCGGAGTATTGTCACTGGTCGATGTGGCCCTCATCATGAACCTGCTGATCATCATCGTATTCAGCGGGTACGAGAATTTCGTCTCCAGGATGGCCGATCTACATGACCATGAAGACCGTCCGGACTGGATGGGGCATATCGGTTTCTCTGATCTCAAGGTCAAACTGGTCGGCTCGATGGTGGCGATTTCGGGGATAGAACTGCTCAAGGCGTTCATGAAACTCAGCCAGGGGGGAATAATGCTGACTGAAGCAGAGCTTGCAGGGCACCAATTTCACTTGACCTGGATGGTCATCATCCACGCCACGTTCCTGATCTCAGGACTGGCTTATGTGCTGATGGATCGTTTTGGCAACGGCAAGCACAAAAATACCGATGCAACCTAAAGCTGGAGCCGTTCCAGCAATTCCCGCTCGATCTTGATGGCGCGTGATGCCTGCGCCAGTCCTCCGCCGGTAAGAAGAAAACTGTCTTCCACGAGTTCGCCGAGAGTAGCGATCTTGGCGGTTTCGACGTTGACACCGTGCGCGGCCAGCACTTCGGCAATGTCGAACAACAGGCCAGGGCGATCCGCGGCGGTGATCGACAGGATGTAATGGCGGCCTGCTTCGTCGGCGCTCAGGGTGATGTGGGGCGTGATCGGGAAGTGCTTGAGCTGACGCGAGGGAAGAACCTGCGGGGGGCGTATGATCTTTTCCTGGTTTTGCAGGGCAAGCATCAGTTTGTGTTCGATCAGGGATGGGACGTCGCAGCCGGGTTCGTCTTCCTCTTCAAGTTTTTGCAGAATGAAACTGTCGAGCACGTGGCCGTGCCGGGTGGTATGTACCTTGGCGTCCAGGATGGAGAGACCCATGCGGGAGAAAAAGCCGGTCAGGCGCATGAACATGTCTTGCTGATCCGGCGCGTATACCATGA
This sequence comes from Azoarcus sp., assembly GCA_031285365.1. GTDB lineage: Bacteria > Pseudomonadota > Gammaproteobacteria > Burkholderiales > Rhodocyclaceae > WRNU01. Next base: position 2,535 of record JAITWP010000125.1, on the reverse strand, counting down.
CCTGAATACCACTGAGTTTTTCCAGGACACGCGCCTTGACGACCGGTTGATTGGATTCGACCTGAGAATGAAGCATTCGCGCATGCCAGGCGATTTCGTCGGACGAGTGGCGCATGAAGTAGACCGGATCGAGTTGTGACCACAGGGCATTTTCGGCGCCGGAGAGTAAGCCCTGGTAGCGCAGGAGGTGGCGGGCTTCGTCGATGCGTCTGTCCTGGCGTAGCGCCTGTTGTGGCGTAGCCCCGCGCAGCAGGCGTTGTGTGGCGAAGAAAAGGTCTTCGAACAGTTTGCCTTTCCAGCCGTTCCAGATCTTGGGGCTGGTTCCGCGAATGTCGGCGTGGGAGAGGAGATACAGCGCCGTGAGTCGCCGCTCGTCGCCAACGGCGGTAGCGAATTTCTGGATGACTTGCGGGTCGGTTGTGTCTTCCTTTTGTGCAGTGAACGACATCATGAGGTGGTGACGCACCAGCCAGACGACGAGTTCGGTGTCCTCGGTTTCCAACCCGTGATGTTCGCAGAATTCGCGTGCGTCGACCCTGCCCAGGATGGCGTGATCGCCGCCTCGTCCCTTGCCGATGTCGTGGAAGAGCACGGCGATATAGAGCAGCCAGGGATGCTCGAAACCGAGCATCAGGCTGGTCATGATCGGATATTCGTGAGCGTGCTCGCCTCTCGTGAAGCGGCGCATGTTGCGCAGTACCAGGAGCGTGTGCTGATCCACGGTGTAGGCATGGAACAGGTCGTGCTGCATCTGGCACAGAATCCTTCGCCAGGGCGGCAGGTAACGCGACAAGACGCCATCTTGGTTCATCCAGCGGAAAGCGAGCAGGATGCCGCGTTTGTGCTTGAGGATTTCAAGAAATTTCGCGCGATTGACAGGATCGGCGCGAAACGCGGCGTTGACTCGAGTGCGGTTGGTCCAGAGTGCGCGCAGGGTGCGTGCGGTCATGCCTTTGAGTTCGGAGCGTTGTTGCAGCAGCAGGAAACAGTCGAGCAGGGCAGGGGGGTGTCGCTCGAAAACTTTCTCGTCGCGGATATCGAGTAACTCGCGTACCGCCTGGAAATGCTCGTTGATGACGATGGCCGGGAGTTCGCGCCCCGGAAAGATTTCATTACTGTAGTTCTGGATCAGGATGCTGTTGATCTGGGTGAGTTTCTTGGCCGTCAGGTAGTAACGCTGCATCAGGATTTCCGATGCGCGCTTTGCGCGAGTGGCCTTGATGCCCATCGCGTGGGCAAGGCGTTCCTGGTAGTCGAAGAGCAGGCGATTTTCGGCGCGCTCCGTCAGATAGTGCAGGCGGATGCGTACATGCTGCAGGAAGCGTTCCACATCGCGCAGATCGCTCGCTTCGTTGCCGGTAATCAGGCGTTGGCGGGCCAGTTCCTGCCAGTTGTGGCCCAATCCGGCCGCCTGGGCGACCCAGCCGAGTAATTGCAGGTCACGGAGCCCCCCAGGGCTTTCCTTGCAGTTGGGTTCCAGTGCATAAGGGGTGTCGTGGTGGCGCGTGTAACGTTGTTCGCGCTCGAGCAGTTTGGCACGGAAGAATTCGCGCACGTCGATTTGCGCCCGGTAGCGCGTCTGAAGCTGTTGGTACAGTGTTGCATTGCCCATGAGGTGACGGGATTCGAGCAGGCTGGTCTGTACCGTAATATCGGTCTGGGCCGCTTCCAGGCATTCGTCGATGGTGCGCACGCTGTGGCCGATGACAAGCCCTACGTCCCATAGCGCGCCAAGCAGCACCGAAAGGCGGGTCTCCATGTCGCCATCGGAGGGTTCGGGCAGGAGAATCAGCAGGTCGACATCGGAGTATGGAAACAGCTCACCGCGACCGTAACCGCCTACTGCTACCAGTGCCACATTCGTGGGCATGCGGCAGGCTTTCCAGAGTTTGGCGATTACTGCGTCGACCAGTGCTGCATGCCCGTGCAGCAGCCGGGTGGTCAGAGGTTTGGTTTCGTAGGCGGTACGCAGGGCGGCTCGTCCCGTTTCGACTCGCTTGCGTCCGGCGGCAATCGGCCGTTTCAGTCCGAGAGGGTTGAGTGCCTGAACGTTCAACTGTTGAATGACGGTTGTGGAGCCGGTGGCAGTGCGGCAATTGTGCTGGCGGTAGACGTGGCGAGAGTTCCTGTCACCAGCTTGGGTGGCAGCGGGCAGGCGGCAGACAGGGACAGGATTTCTACGCCGTCTTCGGTGACGAGTACCGTATGTTCCCACTGCGCCGAGAGGCTACGGTCTCGGGTGATGATCGTCCAACCGTCGGACAATTCCGAAATGGCCGCCTTGCCAGCGTTAATCATCGGTTCAATGGTGAAAATCACTCCGGGGCGGAGTTCGACACCCGTACCCGGGTGACCGTAATGCAGCACTTGCGGTTCCTCGTGGAATTTGCGGCCAATACCATGTCCACAGAACTCGCGCACGACCGAAAAGCCATTACTTTCAGCATGCTGCTGAATGGCATGACCGATATCGCCCAGGCGTGCGCCGGGCCGCACGGCAGCAATGCCGAGCCACATGCATTCATAAGTGACTTG
>JAITWP010000122.1 GCA_031285365.1 Azoarcus sp. | reverse complement strand
GTCCTCTCGTTGTTGATTGAAAAATCGGGTCGCAGCTCGGCCCGTCGTCAGTCGCAACATTGCAAACGCACGGAGCGCAGCAGCCGCTTGATGGCTACATCAAGTCGATGAATCTCATTTCGAGATTCGGTCTCCCGGATGACCAGCGCTGCCGGATACAGATCAGCCGGGTCGGTTTCGCTGGCCAGCATCGCTTCGGTCGCAAGACGACCCATCGGCGTCAACACGGCGCGCTGAACAAACCACAAACAGCCAAGCAGCGCACTCACGAAGACGCCGATCGCCACCCAGGTGGCGGTTCCCATCGCCAAGGTGCCAGAGGAGGTGGCGTCGATCAAAAGCAGATAGCTCGCGATCACACCAAACGCCACGGTCGCCAGAACCAGCGTGTGAAACTGCATCGAAAGTGGGAGGCTGCTGAACCTGCGCAGCATCACACCCACCCCAGCGCTCCACCATGACAGGCAGCAGCGACGAACCGCAGCTTGTCGGTCGGCCAATTGTTGAGCGTCTCGGCCGCCGCAAGAATCACTTCGTCAGCATGTGGCGGTCGGTCGCGCTTTGCACGCATCTCAATGAACAGATCGCGGACGAACTGACCTGCCGCGGGACCAATGCCTTGGCCCAAGTGCTTCACAACGATGGGAAGCCACGGCGGGAAGCCGCCGCTCGCACGACCCCGAATTCCGACATTCGCCGACTCACTGCCAGTGAATGCCAGCGTGCGCAACGCCCGCAGCATTCCAGAACCGCCAAAGGCGAGCACGTCGGTCGCACCGCTTTGTCGGGCCTGCGCGCGATCCGCGAGCGCTGGTTCATCGTCAGCAACAACAAAGGCCGCGCCGCCATAGCCGTAGGTGCGTAGCGTCTCGACGAAGCGGTAGCCATCGACAGGATAGATCAGTTCGGCATCGACCAGAACAGCCACGCAGGCTTACCCGCGATGCAGCAAATGGTCGATGGTCTCTATCAGCGAATCGACGAACGTCCATTCGAGCCAGAGGCCGCCGAACTGAGCCGTGTCATACCGCGTTGGATTTTTGGTCAGCGCCACGACTTGGCGAAGCTCAGGCAGCACCGCGGCACGCGGAACGCCGAGCACCGATGGCTCCGGCGCCATCGACGGTGAAGCGACGATGCGCGGAAACAGGTAGATTTTTCCGCGCTCATCGGACATGAGGGCCTCCCATGCCGGGTTGACCATGTTTCCGGGGCCCCGGATTGACCTTGCTCTGACACTGACTTCCTCCAGCGGCAGCGCTGCCGGCTTGCAGCCGGCGCGGCGCTTTGAGAATCCGGTTCGTCCTCGCGAGGACTCCCTTAGTCAAAAGCGTCAATACGGATTCAGATGGGCGCGTTGGCGGGACCGCGCCCTTGTCTCAGGCATCTCGAACGAGCTACTACGACTTCGGGACGGTCATTCGATCATGGGCACAGCTTGCTGAAAAGATGAAGTTCCTCACGACTTGTCATCGAACGATGGTTCGCGTGACACCAACGCCGCCTCTTGCCACGCGTGGCAGCGGCGATCATCGAGCATGGGCCATGCTTTCATCCAACTACCATTGACATCACTATTAAAATAACTACAATTTCTCATTGTTTTAATATTAAACATGGATGAAAATGATTGTCACTGTTGGCAACACGAAAGGCGGCGTTGGCAAAACCACCGTCGCTGTCAATCTGGCAATTGCCCGCGCCCTGGCTGGGCGCGATGTGTGGCTGGTCGATGGCGATCGACAAGGCACCGCGCAGACCGCGATCAGCATCCGGGCCGAAGCGGGACATAAACCGGGCATCGCCTGCGCGACGTACCCAGACGGCCCAACACTGCGAGCACAGGTGCAGCAGCAAGCGGCCAAGTTCGACGACGTGATCATCGACGCGGGCGGACGCGACTCGACTGCGCTGCGCGCAGCCCTCGTCCTATCGGATGTGCTGCTGGTACCGTTCCAACCACGCAGCTACGACGTGTGGGCGTTATCCGACATTGCCAGCCTGGTCGATGAGGCCCGCAGCGTGCGCGACGGCCTGCGGGCTTACGCGGTGCTCAATTGCGCGGACCCAGGCGAACACTCAGCCGACAACTCCGAAGCTGCCGCAGCCGTCGCGGACGTGCCGCAGTTCACTTACCTTTCAACCCCGCTTCGCCGCCGCAAGGCGTTCGCCAATGCGGCGGGCGCCGGCCTGTCCGTGCTCGAGCTCAAACCACAGGATGCCAAAGCAAGCAACGAGCTAAATTCACTTATAAACGCATTGTTTTAATATTAAAACAATGCGTTTTTAATCCTGAAAGCAGATGAAATGGCGATCACCAAGAAGCCCCTCAAACAGACCGCCGTCGAGACCTTCATCAACGGTGCGCCAGATGCCGTTGCCACCGTACCGGAGGCCCCACGAAGGGTGCGTAAGGGCAAAAAAATTCAGATCACCCTGACCATCACTGAACCGCTGCTGGCCCGCGTCGATGGGCGCGCGGCCCAACTTGGCCAAAGCCGA
>JAITWP010000107.1 GCA_031285365.1 Azoarcus sp. | reverse complement strand
ATCTCCCCGCGCATAAAAATAAGCCCGCCGTGTTTGCCGCACGACACGCCTATGTCCGCGTCCTTAGCCTCGCCGGGCCCGTTGACCTCGCAGCCCATCACCGCGATTTTAATATATTGTTTTATATGCGACACGCCGCGCTCGACGCGTTCGGCGAGCCCGATAAGGTCGCCGCCCGCAACGCTACAAGCGATGGACATTGCAGCTTCCAGCGCCCAAAAGCTTTTGCCTGTCGCTCCTGGCGCAACGAGCGCCCCGACAGTGCCCGCAAGAAATCCGGGCCATATGAAGTCCAGCACAGGCGGTTCGTTTTTGAACGCCGACCGCAGATCAATCGCCAAGGCTCAGCGCTCGCAGATCCTCATGATTGATTTCGGCCAGCTTCTGATTGCCAAACTTCGGCTTCAACTCGCGCTCGAACACCGAGCGGCGCATGTCGCGGGTGGAGTCGGCCGTCTGATAGCCACGCAGCCACTTTTCCGCCCAGGCCCCGAAGGTCTCCGCATCCTTGACGCGGGCCTTGTCCCGAGCCTTTTCCTTCGCAGGCGATTTCCCCGCCGCGATCAGCTTCTTGGCCTCGTTCAACCGCTCACGGGCTTCCGAAAGCGTGATGCCGCCAACGCCATAGCGTCCGAAAGTGATGGTCTCCTGCCTGCCGTGGATCGAGTAGTTGTGACGGAACGAGACCGCCCCAGTAGGCGTAATGGCGACATAGAGGCCGTCGCGATCATTGATTTTGTAGAGCTTGTCCCGAGGCTTGAGGTTGCGCAGCTTGGTATCGGTCAGCATGGCTCTTGGAATTTCCGATGTTGGATACCATGATCGGAAAGCCTTGGTTTTCTGATATAAAATGCATATAAATCAGCATATTATATTCATTCAATACCATGAAAAGCCCTTATAGACTGGCATGGTATTAGGCGCTCGACATGGCATCAGGGTTCTCAGTGCCACGTACTATGCCATAAAAAAGTGGCGCTTGGTGATGTCAGATGACACCAGACCTCGACAGAGTGAAAATACAAAAACACTGCACTTACATGCGGTTAATGACTCTTTCTTACCAGCACCCGTCAGATAGCACCAGACATGGGATCACTCCCACTCAATCGTCGCCGGAGGCTTCGAAGAAATGTCATAACTAACGCGGGAAACATCGCGGATTTCGTTGATGATCCGATTCGACACATGCTCCAACAGTTCATAAGGCAAATGCGCCCACCTAGCAGTCATGAAATCGATCGTTTCCACGGCGCGCAACGCCAACACCCAAGAATAACGCCGCGCATCCCCTACTACACCGACGGATTTAACCGGCAAAAACACCACAAACGCCTGACTGACCCTGTCATACCACCCCGCCTTGCGCAGTTCTTCGATAAAGATGTGATCCGCCTGCCGCAGCACATCGCAGTATTCCTTGGTCACCTCACCCAGCACGCGCACACCCAGGCCCGGGCCCGGGAATGGATGGCGATAGACCATCTCATGCGGCAGGCCGAGTTCGACGCCGATGCGGCGGACTTCGTCCTTGAACAGTTCGCGCAGCGGTTCCACCAACCCCATCTTCATGTCTTCCGGCAAACCGCCCACGTTGTGGTGCGATTTGATGACGTGCGCGGTGCCGTGTTTGGACTTGGCGGATTCGATCACGTCGGGGTAGATGGTGCCTTGGGCGAGCCACTTCACGTCGCCGAGTTTGGTGGCTTCCTCATCGAACACTTCGATAAAGGTGCGGCCGATGATCTTGCGCTTGGCTTCGGGTTCGTTGACGCCTTTGAGGCGTCCGAGGAAAGTGTCCGCGGCGTTGGCGCGAATTACTTTAATGCCCATGTTCTTGGCGAAAGTCTGCATGACCTGGTCGCCTTCGTTCAGGCGCAATAGGCCGTTGTCGACGAACACGCAGGTGAGCTGGTCGCCGATGGCTTTGTGCAGCAGTGCGGCGACCACGGAGGAGTCCACGCCGCCGGAGAGGCCGAGCAACACCTGGCCCTGCCCTACCTGTTTGCGCACGGTGGCGATGGCGTCTTCGATGATGTTGGCGGGGGTCCACAGGCGCGCGCAACCGCACACTTCATGTACGAAGCGGTTGAGCATCTGCTGGCCGGCCTTGGTGTGCGTGACTTCCGGATGGAATTGCACGCCGTAGAGCGGACGCGTGTTGTGCGCCATGCCGGCGATGGGGGCGCTGGGGGTGGAGGCGATGAGGGTGAAGTCGGGCGGGAGTTGGGTGACTTTGTCGCCGTGGCTCATCCACACGTCTTGATAGTGGCGGTCGTTCTCGTCCAGCTGGTGTTCGAGGTCGTGCAGCAGCGGGCTTTCGCCGAGCACTTCCACTCGCGCGTAGCCGAATTCGGATTTGTTGGAGCCTTCCACCTTGCCGCCCATCTGTTCGGCCATGGTCTGCATGCCGTAGCAGATGCCGAGTACCGGCAGGCCGCTGTCGAGGATGTAGCTCGGAGCGCGCTGGGAGTCGGTGAGGTTGGCGGATTCGGGGCTGCCGGAAAGGATCACGCCTTTCGGGTTGAGCGCTTTAAATTCGGCTTCGGTAATCGAGTAGTGGTGCAGTTCGCAGTACACGCCGGCTTCGCGCACGCGGCGCGCGATGAGCTGGGTGTATTGGGAGCCGAAATCTAGGATGAGGATTGACTGCTCATGGATGTTCATAGGGGAGGCCGGTGCATGTTGTGGAATGGTTTCGGCAGTCGTAAGGTGACGGCGGATGGACCCTCTCCCCGGCCCTCTCCCACGAGTGGGAGAGGGGGTTGGCCGCCGTGGCCTTGGGCATC
>JAITWP010000039.1 GCA_031285365.1 Azoarcus sp. | reverse complement strand
CCGCGAACCTTCCGCCCTTCAACCTCAGGACTCGCCAAACAATAGTTGAAACGGCTACGTCGGGGTGTGGGTGGAAAGCTGCCCCTCATCCCACCCTTCTCCCCGTGAAGAACGGGGAGAAGGAGCCGACCGCCGCCGTGGCTGGCACCGTGGCAATTCAAAAGCCGGTGCGCCCCCTCATCCCGTTCTTCACGGGGGCGGGACGAGCAAGCTCGCCTGAGAGAGTTGGGGTGAGGGCACTTGCCAAAAAGACACTATTCAACGTAGTCGATTCACTTATTGTTGCGAATGTCCTTGGCGACGGTGCACGGCCCCGGTACGGCCGCGAACAGGCCGCGCTCCGCGCCGATGAGAACCGTGCCGTCTGGCAGATCCTGCGATGCAAAGCCGGGATGGCGCGGCTGCATCAGCACGCGGCCGGTATCAGGGAGATCCACGGCGCCAACGGGTGTGAGGTTGATCCTGCCGTTCTCATCGCTGGCCAGGAAGAAACCCTGCTGTGTGCCAACCAGCGCGCCGCTGCCGGGCATGTCGCGGATAAGAGAGACATAGCCGGTATTGCGTTCACCGGCGCGCGCCAGCATCGGGCTTTCCGCGGACGGACGAATGACAAACAGTCCTTTGAAAGCGTCGCCGATCAGGACCGCTCCGCCCGGCAATTCATGGAGGTATTGTGCAAACTGTGTCTGCTCGAACGGTCCGGTCGGAATGAACGTGATCTCATTGTCTTTCAAGCGCGCCACGAACCACCCGTTTTTTGAGTAGACCAGCGCGCCGTCGCGCACTGCGATCATGCGGTAGACGCGCTCAACGTCAGGGCCGGCCGTGCGCGTGAAGACGAGATGGCCACCCTCGCTGTTTGCGAAGAACCAGCCATTCTGGGTGTGCAGCAGCATGCGGCCGTCCGGAAGATCGACTGCCGCGGCGACCTGTCCGGTGGTAGCATCGCCCAGTGGGGCGATCGTCACGGCGGAGCCCCGCTCACGCGCGAGGAACCATCCTGCTTGTGCTTCGATAAGCAGGCCGATTCCCGGCAGGGTCTTTGTCGAACGTGCGTAACCGGTATCGGCTTCGCCGGCAGCCACAAGGGTAGTCTTGCCGTCCCGGTTTCGCGCGACGAACCAGCCTTTCGCGGCTCCGATCAATACGTCGGCTGTAGCAAATGGGAACATCTCGAACACGCGCCCGGTGTCGGTTTCGAGAGGCGTGATGGCAACGCCGTCCACCGCTCCCCTTGCGAGGAAGGCACCCTTCTCAGTGCCGACCAGCACGCCCGCACCAGGGAGTGTCTGGAGCGTGAGCACTTCGCCCGTGTCGGCTTCGATCGTCGCCACATTGACCGCACCGGCTGTGGTGCGGGCCAGTAGCAGGCCTCGCATCGTTCCGATGAGCGCGCCTCCTGGGAAGCGATGCGATGTCAGGACAAGTCCCGCCTCCCGGTCACCGATCTGCGTTACGGAAACCCGGCCGTCGCGTGCGCGAGCCAGGAACAATCCGCGTTCAGCGCCGACAAGCGCGCCGTCGTCCGGCCACGCACCAAGATATCGAACCGAACCGGTGTCCAGACTGGCGGCAGTGACGCAGAATGCGCGAGGAGTGTTCTGAGCATGCGCCAGCCCAGTCATGCTGGCGACGACAGGCCCCGCAACCAGCAGGGCATGAATGGCTGCATGCAATCGCAAAAACATCGGATACCTCTCGGTGGGCCTGCGATGGACAACAATATACAACCCGGCAGATTGCCGTTCGTATGCAGGAATCGCGAACGCCTTCCGCAGCACATGAAAAATAACGACAAAGGCTTCAGGGTTCTTGGAGTAGAACGAAGCGAGTGACTTGTCGTAAAACGAAGTCGCGTCCTTTCCACCAATTCTGTTTTGCTGCGTTGAATCGCCCGTGTTACGCCTGCGTAAATCCTGCCGCCTGATGTGCACGGTATCTGGCAGGACGACGTGGAATGTGAGCTGGTCCGTCTGTGGAGTCTACGATGGACAACAATGTTTTTCAGACGGTCGAATACAGCAGGGACCAATGGCGCATGAAGAAGGTGCCACAGGCACTTCTCTTCTTCCTCGTGGGTATGGCCTTTGTGATCTATGTTGATCCCCAACCGCTGCGATCTGGCATTCTCATTGCTTTCGTGGTCATGGTTGCAATCACGTTTGTTTATGGTCTTGGGGCGATTTTACTGGAGCTGATCTTCGAAGGGCGCACGACGGCAATTCGGGTGCTGGCTACGGCCATCGCCATTGTTTTTCTGGTCGCGATCTACTGGAACCGGCCTGGTGATTTATTGAGTCCTCGCTATCCCATGGGGCCGAACGTGGAAACATATGTTCTGGGATGGATGATGATAATTGGCGCCGGCGGCTGGATCACCTTTGCCCTTTACAGACACTTCAAACCGCCGCGGCCGATCCTGATGCTCTCGCCCGCCGGCGTGTCGTACCATGTCTCAGGACTGAAAGACCTTCTCATTCCATGGGAGCATGTCCAGGGCGTCGATGGGCTTGAGATCAGGGGAGACGCGGGTCCCCC
>JAITWP010000034.1 GCA_031285365.1 Azoarcus sp. | reverse complement strand
GATCATTCGTCAAATCTCCGCAGGGCCAACCCGCACGCCACCATCAGGGAAGGCGCGTCGGTCAGCAGTTTTCGGGTACCCAGCTTCGTCGGCACTGACATGGCCGTGAAGGGGTTGGCAATGCAGGTTGGCACCTGAGTGCGCTTGCCGACGACATCCACCAGTTCGGGTATGCCTGCGCATCCCCCCCCTAACATGATGTAATCGACCTCGTTGTACTGCGTGGAGGTGAAGAAAAACTGCAAGGCACGCGAGATTTCGAGCGCCAGGTTTTCCAGGAACGGCCGCAGTACCGTACTCGCGTAGTCATCCGGCAGATTGTTCGAACGCTTGGCCATCTCGGCCTCATCCAGACTCATGCCGTACTGCCGGGCAATATCCTTGGTGAGTTGCTGTCCTCCGAACGCCTGTTCACGCGCATAGACCCTCTGCCCGTCGCGCAGAACGATGAAGTTCATCACCGCTGCACCGATATCGAGCAACGCCACCAGCCTGCCCGAACCCGCGTTCGGCAGCCGCTGGACGACCAGTTCGAAAGCGGCTTCGAGCGCCAGGGATTCGACATCGACCACCGATACCTTCAGACCGCAGCTTTCCGCCACGCTGACCCGGTCTTCGATCTGCTCCTTGCGCGAGGCCGCAACCAGCACCTCCACCTCATCGGGAGAGCCCGCCGGACCAACAACCTGGAAATCGAGATTGACTTCATCAAGCGCGAACGGAATGATCTGTGCGGCCTCGGTCTCGACCTGCATTTCCATATCCAGCTCACGCAGGCCGGCAGGCAGGAGGATTTTCTTGGCAAACACCGCCGAAGCCGGCATGGCAATGGCGACATTCTTGACTCCGGAGCCGAAACGCCGCAGCGCGCGCCGCAGACCGTCGGACACGGCATCGAAGTTGCCGATGTTGCCATCCACTATGGCCTCGCCCGAAAGCGGCTCGATCACGTAGCGTTCCACGCGCAACGCACCCCGATCGCCAGCGCCCAGTTCCAGCAGCTTGACCGACGAGGACGATATATCGAGCCCGGCGAGCTGGCGTGACTTTGAACCAAGAAAGGAAATTTTGCCCACGAGAAAATCCTTTTTTTCATCATGTTAGGAAGCAAACTTGCGTCCGGCTTTCTGATACATGCGTCTCTACTCTAGGCAGCCCTCCAGAAGCGTCACAAGGAACTTTCTCCGTTTATGTCCTCTATGAGTGACATACAACAATTCCTGTATCGACGTTTTTTCTGTTTGAGACCCGGGAGACCCGGACTAAACTTCGCGGCCTGCCTCCCACTCTGTAACGGCACCGACGGGCGCGAATAAACCCCTCTTTCACCCGTATATAATGCGATCTGTTCAATTTCACACGGACGTCCCATGCGTTGGCTTCTGTACCCGCTCGTCGCGTTATTGACTCTGGCGATCATCGGAGTGGCTACGCTGACCGTTATCTGCCTGCTGGCCTGGCCCAACCTGCCTTCTCTCGACACCCTGACCGATTACCGACCGCGCGTTCCCATGCGCGTCTACACCGCCGACGGGCATCTCATCAACGAATTCGGCGAAGAACGGCGGACGGTCGTCAGGATCCAGAACGTTCCCAACCACCTCAGGCAAGCGCTACTCGCGGCAGAAGACGAGAATTTCTACAACCACATAGGGATCGACTTCATCAGCTTTACGCGCGCACTCATCCACAACCTGCGTTCCGACTCGCGCGGACAGGGCGGATCGACCATTACCATGCAGGTCGCGCGCAATTTCTTCCTGTCACGGGAAAAATCCTATAACCGCAAGCTCTACGAAATCCTGCTGGCGCTCAAAATCGAGAACAACCTCAGCAAGGATCAAATCCTGGAGCTGTACATCAATCAGATTTTCCTTGGGCAGCGTGCCTACGGCTTTTCATCCGCCGCCCAGATTTACTTCGCCAAGCCACTCGACAAGCTCTCCCTTGCCGAAACCGCCCTGCTCGCCGGGCTGCCTCAGGCTCCCTCGAAAGCCAATCCGATTACCAACCTCGAACTGGCGCAACAGCGGCAGCGCTACGTCCTGCGGCGCATGCTCGAAGCCGGATTCATCTCCGAAGCTCAGCACCAGCAGGCTCTGAAAGAGCGCCTGCGCATCGCTTCCGGCGGAGCCGCACGGGATGCCGGTCTTATCAAAACCTTTGTGCCCGCCGGATACGTAGCCGAAATCGCACGCCAGATCGCCATTGAACAATTCGGCGATCAGACCACCTACCAAAGTGGCCTCAAGATCATCACCACCATCACGCGCGCCGAACAGGTAGCCGCCTATGAAGCCCTGCGCAAGGGGGTCATGGACTACGACCGCCGCCGCGGCTACCGCGGTCCGGAAAAGATGCTCTCCTTGCCGCCCGGTGCACCGAACGAGACGGTAGATAGTGACATCGCCGAGGCGCGCGACTTCGGCGACCTGCTCGCCGCCGTGGTGCTCACTGCCTCACCCAAAGAAGTCACCGTCTATCGCAACGGGCAGACCATCACCATCAACAACAGCGGTCTGCGTTTCGCCGCCTCCCTGCTGAGCGAAAAGGCTCCGCAAGCCCGCCGGGTGCGCCGCGGCGCACTGGTACGTATCCGCAAGGCTGATCAGGATTGGGAACTCACCCAGTTACCGGAAGTCGAGGCAGCACTGCTTTCCATCGACTCGAAAACCGGCGCGGTACGCGCCCTGGTCGGAGGTTTCGACTACAACCGCAGGAAATTCAACAACGTCACCCAGGCCGAACGCCAGCCGGGTTCCAGCTTCAAACCTTTCATCTATTCCGCCAGCCTGGAAAAAGGCTACGCGCCCGGCACGCTCATCGCAGACGAGCCTCTGTTCTACCCGGCAGGCAGCATCTCCCTGGAGCAATGGGCACCGCGCAACTACGACGACAAATACAGCGGCATCATCACCCTGCGGGAGGCTCTTACGCACTCGAAAAACATTCCGGCCATCCGCGTGCTCGAAGACATCACCCCGACCTTCGCGCAACGGCACGTTCAACGCTTCGGTTTCGACGCCTCACACCATCCGCCCTACCTGACGATGGCACTGGGCGCCGGATCCGTTACGCCATGGGAAATGGCAACTGCCTACGCCATACTGTCCAACGGCGGCTACCGCGTCAATCCTTATGTCATCAAGGAAATCCGGGACGGCAACAACAAGCCGATCGCCCGTACCTCACCAGTGATAGCAGGTGAGAATGCCCCGAGGGCAATCAGTGCGCGCAATGCCTGGATAATGACTTCCCTGCTCCAGGATGTCGTGCGTCGGGGCACGGCGGCTCGCGCCAGCACTCTGCGCCGCAACGACCTTGCCGGAAAGACCGGAACCACCAACGATTTCGTCGATGCCTGGTTCTGTGGCTACAACCCAAGTGTCGTTGCCGTCTCCTGGGTCGGTTTCCCCACCCCACGCAATCTCGGCAGGGGGGAGACCGGCGGAACGGCGGCGCTGCCGATCTGGATCGACTACATGCGCACTGCGCTGGCCGGTACGCCGGAAATCACCATTCCCCGCCCAGCGGGCATTGCCTCTGCCAAGGTGAATGACGGCCGCCGCGACGACGTCTACTACGCCGAAAACAGCCCCCCGGCATTGCGGCTCCCGCCCACGGTCGAAGAAGACGAGGAGGAAGCGAGCGACTGGTTCAGTTCCCTGTTTGGCGCCCCTTCAGAGCGTCGCTCACCACGTCGGCAGGAGCGCCCCGCACCTGTCGAGGAGAGACTTTTCTTTCCTTGAGCTACCCGGATACCCGACAGACATTGATTGCGGCACGGGTATCGAACGCCGCCCGGCGCGCGGCGGCGGCAAAGTCCCCGCCCTGGCCTGCGTAAAGAATGGCGCGTGACGAATTGAGCATCAGCCCCAGACCCTCGCCCGTCTGTCCGGCAGACACTGTTGCCGCAATATCCCCGCCTTGCGCGCCGATACCGGGTACGAGCAAAGGCATATCCCCCACCAGTGCGCGCACGCGGGCCAGTTCATCCGGAAACGTCGCCCCGACGACCAGCGCGCAATTTCCGTTCTCGTTCCAGGAGTCGGAAACAAGCCGTGCAACGCGCTCATAGAGTTTTTCGCCGTTACCGAGATCGAGATTCTGTAAATCGGAGCCGCCGGGGTTCGACGTACGGCACAGCAGGATCACCCCTTTGCCCTCCCAGGCCAGATAAGGTTCCACGGAATCCCGGCCCATGTAGGGATTCACCGTTACCGCATCCGCCCGGTAGCGCACGA
>JAITWP010000321.1 GCA_031285365.1 Azoarcus sp. | reverse complement strand
TACTGGCCCTCGAACATCAGGTGCAGGGTATTGAACATTGGGCCCGTGACGTTCCAATGGAAATTATGCGTGGTCATGTACAGGGTGTAGCTGTCGGCAAGCAGCCTTGACAAGCCCTTGGCAATCTCGGCGCGGTCTTCCTTGGCGATGCCGATATCAATATCGATCCCCATGTTTTTCTCCTCTCGGTTGAGTTGTCCGGCAAGCCTGATGACTTGCCACGGCATTGCGATACTGCTCTCTCAGTTCATGGTTGGCAACTACCTATCGCCCATATCACCACGAATTATGAAAGCCACAGGGACTTTACGCTCATACCATGCCGTACGGTCATGAACATGTACTCAAACCTGTCTTACATGCCGACACAGGTCCGATTGGAAATACTCCGGGAAGCGAACTGTCGAGGATCGCCGCGCGCAGCATGTCGACCACTCCGGCGCGCGGATAAGTCACCCGCCAGGCCAGGACGACCCGGCGCACGGGTTCGGGGTGGGCAAAGGGACGGATTGCCATCAAAGAATGATTGGCTTCGAGTTCATCCGCCGCCGTGCTTGGCAACACCGTTACCCCAAGACCGGTGGCGACCATGTGGCGGATAGTTTCAAGTGAACTGCCTTCGAGCGTGCGTTGAAGGCTACTGCCGTTCTGGCATTCCGGGCAAACTTCCAGAACCTGATCGCGGAAACAGTTGCCTGCTCCAAGCAGCAACAGTTGTTCGTCGGCAAGCATTCTGGGAGTGATTTCCTCTTGCTCGGCCCACGGATGTCGGGTCGGCAGCAACACACGGAAAGGTTCGTCATACAGAGGCTGCGTGACGATACCCGGTTCTGCGAACGGTAGACTGACAATGATGACGTCCAGTTCAGCGCGCTTGAGCGACTCGAGCAGCCGAGCCGTGTAATTTTCCTGGATAATGAGCGGCATGTGCGGCGCGTGCTTATGTACCCTCGGAATCAGGCGCGGCAGCAGGTATGGCCCTATGGTGTAGATCACGCCTATGCGGAGCGACCCGACGAGAGGATCCTTGCCACTGGAGGCGATTTCGTGGATATGATCGACATCTGCCAGTGCCTTTTCGGCCTGGGAGATAATGCGTCGACCAATTTCGGTGACTTTGACTTCGTTGGCAGTACGCTCGAAAAGCAGGACGCCAAGTTCTTCTTCGAGTTTCTTGATTGCAACGGAAAGCGTCGGCTGTGAGACACTGCATCTCTCGGCTGCACGGCCGAAGTGTCGTTCACGAGCCAGAGCCACCAGATAGCGCAAGTATGTTAACGTCATCCAAGTTCCTTCCGTGCCGATTTATATTATCGTTGCAGGCTATGTCACTCTTCGTTATCCAAGAATGCCCTGTCTGAATGTTTAACGCAAGAAAAATTGTCACTTTTAATGTCGTATCTACATTTTGCGACTACACGGAAACGCCGGGAACCTCACAGTAAAAACCGAATCAAATGCCACTGCTGATACCATAATCGCAACTCCAGCATGAACGCCATCCATGGAACCGAAGTCTCCCGAGCTAGTGACGAAAAGCCCGGATATAATGCCATAGGAATTCACGGATGAAATCTTTGTCATCATTTTGCGCCAAGGAAACTCTATGAAAAAAAGCCTCATTATTGCGGCTCTGGCTCTTGCCCTGGCCGCCTGCCTTTCCGAGGATGGGCCGGTTCTTCCCAAAGCTCATGCCGACAACGCGCCCGTAGCAGCCATCCAGCGTGGCTTGCCCGACTTCGCCGATCTGGTCGAAAAAGTCGCCCCCGCCGTGGTCAATATCAGCGTCGAACAGGCCGTCCAGGCAAGAGACAACGATGACAATCCTTTTGAGGGTGATCCTTTCTTCGATTTTCTGCGCCGTTTCGGCGTGCCGGGGCCGGGTTTTCCTCCCAACCATCCCAACGTCCCCCGTACCCGGCAGGGAATCGGTTCCGGTTTTATCGTCAGTAGCGATGGCTACGTGCTCACCAATGCGCACGTGGTCGGCAACAGCAAGGCGGACGTCACCGTCAGGTTGAGCGACAAGCGCGAGTTCAAGGCCAAGATCATCGGTATCGACCGTCGTACTGACGTATCCGTCATCAAAATCGATGCCAAAAATCTGCCTGTCGTCACCATCGGCAACCCCGACAACGCCCGCGTCGGTGAATGGGTTGCGGCCATCGGCTCGCCCTTTGGTTTCGAGCACTCTGTCACCGCCGGCATCATCTCGGCCAAGGCGCGCCGCCTGCCGGACGAGAGCTATGTGCCTTTCATCCAGACCGATGTGGCCATCAACCCCGGCAACTCGGGCGGCCCGCTCTTCGATCTCAATGGCCGGGTCATCGGCGTCAACTCGCAGATTTATTCACGCTCCGGCGGCTTCATGGGCATTTCCTTCGCCATCCCCATCGACGTCGCCATGAAAGTGAAAGATCAACTCGTTCAGCACGGCCGCGTGCAACGTGGTCGCCTGGGGGTCTACATTCAAAGCATGAGTCCGGATCTTGCGCCTTCGTTCGGGCTGGATGCGCCGCGCGGCGCATTGGTAGCGCAGGTCGAACCCGGCAGTGCCGCTGCGCGCGCCGGATTGAAGCCGGGCGACATCGTACTCAAGGTCGATGGCAAGGAAGTGGACGAAAACAATGAATTACCGCGCCTCATCGGTGACAAGCGGCCGGGCAGCAAGGTTAAGCTCGCCATCTGGCGCGAAGGCAAGAGCCGGGAAATCACCGCCGTGCTCGATGAACAGGCGCAGGAAGAAACCGCGAAAGGCCCTGGCGGCCCGGACAAGGATTCGCGCAACAGGCTCGGACTCGATCTGCGTCCCCTCAACGCACGCGAGGCCGCGCATCTCGGCGTAACAGGCGGCCTGGTGGTCGAAGCAGCCAGTGGACAAGCGGCGCGCGCCGGTCTGCGCAACGGCGACGTGATTCTGAGTCTGAACAATCAGCCGATCACCTCTCCAGCACAATTCCAGCAGTTGGCTGAAAGAGCGGGCAAACGATTTGCCCTGCTGATCCAACGCGGTAATGCGAGGCTTTTCGTCCCGTTCAAACTCGACTGAGCGTTCAAAGCAAGTCACCCCCCACCGGGCAGAGAAAACCCCTGCCCGGTGGTATTCCCCCTTGCCTCGCTCAAACCTTGAAACGTGCCACCAATTCCTGCAACTGCGAAGCAAGCCGTTCCATCTCGTGCGCCGACTCCGCCGTAAGTTCGATGGCGGTATCGTTCTCGCGCGCCATATCGGCAATGGCAATGATATCTTCCTTCACTGAGGCGCTGGCATTTTGCTGCTCCCCGGTACTTGCGGTGATTCGATCGAGTCCGTCGCCGACTTCCACAACCAGTTCGTTGGCAGCGCCCAATACTTCCGTCACCCCTTTGGCCATGTTGCGGCTCGCTTCGATGCGTTTCAGCCCGTGCTCGATGGATGTCTGCACCTGAGCCGACTGCTGGCCGATTTCATGGGTAATCCTGTCGATCTGCCCTGCTGAAAGGGCTGACTTTTCGGCCAGCTTGCGAACTTCGTCAGCAACCACTGCAAACCCCAACCCGTGTTCCCCGGCTCGCGCCGCTTCGATAGCCGCATTGAGCGCGACCAGATTGGTTCGCTCGGCAATTTCGCGCACTTCCTGAGTCATGCTGTTGATGGACTGGGCCGACTGGACGAACGATCCTATCGAATCGGCCATGCCTTTGACCGAATCCTGCACCTGCCCCATGCCATCGACCAGTTGATGAAGGCTGGCTTGCCCGGCTCGTGAACGCTCCAGGCTCTCATGCGAACGCAAACCAACCTTCCCGGTATTGTTGGCAACCGCCAGAATAGTACTGTTGAGTTCCTCGACCGCCTTGGCGGCCTGTACCGAACGATCCGTCTGCCGATGCGAACTTCCGGCAATCTGTTTCGATCTCCCGGCCATATCGCGCGCCTGCCCGGCAACGGCAACGGCCGAAGTGCCCACTTGCTGTACCAACCCCGCAATCATGCCCAGCATGTGATTGAACATGTTGGCCGCACGACCGATTTCATCCTGGCGGCCCGCGTCCAACCGCCGGGTCAGATCACCATCGCCATGAGCAATTTCAGACATTCCTTCAGCCAGATGCGACAACGGACGGGTCACAAACTGCCGAATGAAAAAGTAAACAAAGCCCAACAGCGGCAAGGAAATAATGACAGCAAACAGGATGCTTTCAACACGAAATTGATCTGCCGCCTCGTTTGCGTGCGCCAGGGAAATGCGCATGCTCACCGCTCCCAGAGGCGTGCCTTCTTCGACCATGTGGCAGACAACACAATCCTTGCCGAGATAATTCTTTAAAGCCAGCGACGGAATTACCACCCGAAGGTATTCACCCTTCGAATCGCTTTCTACCTCCATGTAAGGTTTGCGTCCCTCGATGATCTGGCTCTCAAACGCATCAGGTGCCACCGACAGGTCTGCGGCAGGGCCGTAGATTTTACTCACCGCCTCACCCCGAATAACCTTGAGATCATTGATCAGAGACAGTTCCTTGATCTGATCGAGAAACACATTGCGCTGATTCCCGGTTCCGGTGATCATCATCCCGGTCAGGCTAGCCATTGTCATGTCATTGATTGACTGCGCAAAATCCTTCGACTGATCGATGACAATACGATGATTTGCCCGGTTTCCCCACACGATCATGCCTGTCCACGCAACCAGCAACAAGATTCCGATTGTCCCCGTAAGGCGCACCCATATTGGCAAATTTGCAAGATAACGCATGTTTCTTCCTGCCAAGCTGATTGAGAGGAAGAAA
>JAITWP010000169.1 GCA_031285365.1 Azoarcus sp. | reverse complement strand
TTTCTGCTGCTTTTTATGCCTGTCCTGCTCATGGGACAGCCCGCGCCGGACGCAACGGTGCCCCCGTCTGCCGCTACCACTCCCGTGACCGAACCGGGCGAGGCTCCTGATGCTTTATCCGGAAAAAACTGGCGCGACACCTCCGGCTACCCTTTCCCCGCACTGGCAGATACGGTCGCGGCGGCGCAAAACATGGTGTATGCGATGATTTTGCGCGATTACTGCGCGAACAGAAAATTGTCCGACGAGTTCGTGCGCGGACGTCTGAATCGCTTCAGCCGCATCACCGGGCGCGAGGAGGATTGCCAGAGCTTGCTGGACTACGCGCGGTAGCCCGATTCGCTCAAGTTTCCGCTCTCGTTACCGTTACCGGAACGGTCGTCCGATTTTTCCGGGCACACGAATGCAAGGAAACGTTTTCATGGATATCTCCTCCATCGCCGCCGTTGCCACCAACATGGCCGAACAGAGAGTGCAGAGTGCGATTGGGCTGACTGTGCTCAAGAAAGCCATAGATCTGCAAGCCGCTGGCGCGTTGTCGCTCTTGCAGGCCATCCCTGCGCCATCGCCCGCAATGTCCTCTGAAACGGTGGGAGGGGTTGTCGATACGTGGGCGTGAACAAGCTGCCTGAGTTGTCTGCCCCAAACGGCGGTCTTTCGGAATCGAAGCCGCCGTTTCTACGTCTTCTTCCTTGCCGCCGGTAAATCCGTACAGCTTCCTTCCGCAACTTCTGCCGCCATGCCGATGGACTCGCACCGGGTCGGGTGCGGGTGGATGGTCTTGGCACTGTCGGTTGCGTCTGCTCCCATCTCGATGGCAAGGCAGATTTCCCCGATCAGGTCGCCCGCGTGCGTGCCGACAATGGCCCCGCCGAGGATGCGGTGGGTTTCAGTGTCGAACAGGAGTTTCGTGAAACCTTCTTCCGCGCCGTTGGCAATGGCGCGGCCGCTTGCGGCCCACGGGAAAACGGCTTTCTGAAATGCGCGGCCCCCGGCTTTGAGGGTTTCCTCGGTCTGGCCCGCCCAGGCGATTTCGGGGTGGGTGTAGGCGACGCTGGGAATTTGAAGGGCGTCAAACCCGGATTTCAGCCCGGCGGCGACTTCGGCGGCAACGTGGCCTTCGTGAACGGCCTTGTGCGCAAGCATCGGGTTGCCGGTGATGTCGCCGATGGCGAAGATGTGCGGGATGTTGGTGCGCTGCTGGCGGTCAACCTCGATGAAACCACGCTCGGTGACGAGTACGCCCGCTTTTTCGGCAGAAATCGTCTTGCCGTTGGGCGCGCGGCCTGCCGCGACGAGCACGAGATCGAAAGTTTCCTTCTCCCCGGTGCTGGTGGTGATTTCGATGCCTGCCGCCGTGGCGCTTGCAGCGGTGACGCCGGTGTTGAGCAGGATGCGATCGAACCGGTGGGCGTTTTTCTTTTCCCAGACTTTCACGAGGTCACGATCCGTGCCGGGCATGAGGCCGCTGGAGAGTTCCACCACGGTGATGCGCGCGCCCAGGGTGCTGTAGACGGTGGCCATTTCCAGCCCGATGATGCCACCGCCGATGACGAGCATCTTTTTGGGGATAAAACCGAGCGCAAGCGCGCCGGTGGAATCGACGATGCGCTCGTCTACTGGCATGAAGGGTAGTTTTACGGCGTGCGACCCGGCGGCGATGATGGCCTGGGCGAATTTTACGGTTTGCTTTTTACCGTCAACAGTGATGACTTCGAGCCGGTGCGGGTCGATGAACCGGCCCACGCCTTGCAGATGTTGCACCTTGCGGCCTTTGGCCATGCCCGCGAGTCCGTCGGTAAGTTTCTTGACGATGCCGGTTTTGTGGGCGCGCAGTTTGTCGAGATCGATTGCGGGAGCGGCGAAGCGCACGCCACAGGCGCCGAGGTGTCCGGCTTCCTCGATGGCGGTGGCGACATGCAGCAGCGCCTTGGAGGGAATGCAGCCGACGTTGAGGCAGACTCCCCCCAGGGTGGGATAACGCTCGACGAGAAGGGTTTTCAGGCCCAGATCGGCAGCACGGAAGGCGGCGGAATAACCGCCGGGTCCTCCTCCGAGAACGAGCAGGTCGCATTCGAGCTCGGCGGCGGTTACGTTCGAGTCGGGCTTTGTGATGGCTGCATGGGACATGTTCGGACCTTGTCGGGTTTTTGCTGAATGAAATGACCATTAGATCGTACCACCTTCCCGATGGCCCCGCCTGAGGCGCGGAGCGGCGGGTTTGCGTTGTCGTATATGGGATTGTTATATAGTTCGCATCAAGCTGTTTCCTGCTGCATGAACCGGATGAGGTTGAAAATCATGAAAGGTCGTTTTGGGTGGAAAACGAGACACTTTGTCTGGATCGCGGCGCTGGTATCGGCCTTGTGGGGAGGAAGCGCGTTGGCGGCGAAGTCCGGCGGCGGCGATATTCCGGAATCTCTGAAGCCGTGGAAAGCCTGGGTGCTGCACGGACAGGAAGCCTGGCTTTGCCCGGACGTGGCGGGGGGGCGTGATCGCGCTTTCTGCGCCTGGCCGGGAGAGTTGAAGCTGGAGGTTGCGAAACAGGGCGGCGGAATGCGGTTTTCCCAGAACTGGGAATTGCAGCAGGAAAGCGCCGTGCCCTTGCCGGGTGATCGCAAATTCTGGCCGCAACAGGTCACGGTCAATGGACGACCGCATCCGGTGCTGGCACGCGGCGGTGTGCCGGTTGTGTGGCTGAAGGAAGGCAGGCATGCGGTAAACGGCTGGATCTCGTGGCAGGAACGGCCTCAGACGATGGACATTCCCGAGAACGTGGCGCTGGTTTCGCTCGTCATCGACGGAAGATCCGTATCGCCGCTGGAACGTCACGGCAGGGCGCTCACGCTGGGTATGCGGGAGGACGCGGGCGATACGTCCGCACGGGAAGGGGACAGCCTCGATGTCCAGGTGGTTCGCAAGCTCTCCGACGGAATTCCGGCGATTCTGACGACCCGTTTGCGGCTCAAGGTTTCAGGCAAGGCGCGGGAATGGAGCGTGCCGGATATTTTGCCCGCGCACTTCGTGCCAATGAGCATCACTTCGCCCTGGGCGGCGCGGCTGGATGCGGATGGACGCTTGCAGGTGCAGGTAATGCCCGGACAGTCGACGGTCGAAATCAGGGCGCGGCTCGATGAACCGCTGGAGAGTATCGAACCCGTATTTCCCCCGGAACGCCCACAGGAGGTCTGGAGCTATGAAGCCGCTCCTGTCTTGCGTACCACCGTGGTGACCTTCGGCGAGAACATGCTCGCTGTCGATCCCCGGCAGGTGGGCGTGCCCGGAGAGTGGCAGGCATTGCCCGCTTTCGTGGTGAACCCCGGAGCGCGTTTCCAGATCGAGGAACGTTCCAGAGGGCAGAACGAACGCGAAGGCCAGCGGCTGACGTTGCGGCGCGACATGTGGCTGGATTTTTCCGGCAACAGTTTTTTTGCGCGGGATCGCATCGAGGGAACCATGCGGCAGGGCTGGCGGTTCGACATGGCCGCGCCTTACACGCTGGAACGCGCCGACAGCGCGGCGCGCGGCCGAAACGCTTCCGATGATCTGTCGGCGGCGCTGCTGGTGACGCACGGAGCGGACGAGACGTTGACCGGCGTGGAATGGCGTCAGATAAATGTCACGCTCAATGCGGGCGCGCGGCTGGCGGCGGGAGCGTCCAGCCGCGTTCCGGTGACGGCTTGGCAACAATCGTTCGACAGCGTGGAGACCACCCTGCGCATGCCTTACGGTTACCACCTGATTGCCGCGCCGGGCGCGGATGGCGTATCAAGCAACGTGTGGGTGGAACGCTGGACGATTCTGGATATTTTTCTTGCTGCCTTCTTCGCGCTGCTGGCCTGGAGGTTGTTCGGTCTGACGGGCGGGGCTGTCTCCGTGGTTTATCTGACGCTGGCCATGCACGAGTCCGTGCCGGTGTATCCATTCGCTGCCGTCGTTGTTCTGGCCCTGCTGTGGCGAGCTTTGCCGGAGGGACGTTTGCACAAGTGGCTGCTCATGAGTGTGCGCATTGCGCTGTTATGTTTCGCTGGCGCGGCGGTTGTAGCCATTCCAGCGCAGCTTCGTAGTGCGCTCCATCCGCAACTCGAAGAGAGTTCCAGGGTGAGCATTGCCCCCCTTTCGCGTGAAGCAGCCATCGAGAGAAGAAGAGAAAGTCAAATGCCGGCTGAACTGGCAGATGAAGCAGCAGCATTGCTTGTGGAGGAAGAGCGCGTCAACGAGCTAGCCTCGATTGAAGCTACCCCTCCACCGGTTCCTGTAGCTGTCGAACCTCGGCAGGCAGCATCGCTTTCAGAATTGGAAGACCAGATAGGAGACCGCAGAAAAATTGCCCAGTTGGGGAGCGTTGAGAGAGCTTATACGCCCAAACTGAACCAGAATCAGCGTTATGCCCAAAACAACATTACACAGACCGGAGGCGGTGAACCGGCCTGGGAATTGGGGCATCGCTACCGGCTGCATTGGTCCGGGCCTGTTACCGAAGCGCAGAGCGTTCGGCTGCTGGTCAGTCCGCCCTGGCTGACCCGTTTGCTGCGTCTGCTGACCGTCGCGCTGTTGGGCTGGCTCGTCTGGCGTTCGATTCGCATGGCTTTTCCTGGCGTCGATGCGCCGTGGAAAAAACCTCGTGCGGCGGGAGTGTCTGCATTTTCCTCTACGGCGATGATGCTGTGCCTTGCCGGTCTTGTTGCTGCCGGAACGGGTTTTCCCACGCCTGCCGCTGCTGCGCCGGGTGGCGAATTTCCGCCCAATGACCTGCTGGAGAAACTGAAGACCCGCCTGCTCAAGGCACCCGCATGCGCACCGGCTTGCATCGATATAACCAGGGCGCGTATCGATGCCGAAGCGACTCAACTGAAAGTCGTACTCGTGACGCACGTCGAGGCCGAAACCTCGCTGGCGCTGCCGGAACCGGACGAACGGATGGATTTGCGTGGCGTGCGTGTCGACGGCGAACCGAAGCCGGTGCTGCGCGTCAGAGGAAGAAACTACGTTGCCCTGCCGCGTGGCATTCATCATGTCCAGCTTGAGTATGTACTCAGTGGTGATGGTGCTTCGCTCAGTTTTCCGGTTCGCCCCGCGCAGATCGAGTTTGGCGGCGTGTACTGGCAGGTCGAGGGTATCGACGAGAATCGCCTCCTGAGTGAGACGCTCAATTTCTCCCGCGTGGACACCGCCGCAGCCACACCACGGAGAGACGGCGAGGACGCAACTTCTTCGTTGCCGACGCAGCAGTTTCCGCCTTTCGTGCGCGTGCAGCGCGACCTCGTTTTCGATCTCGACTGGAGCGTCCAGACCCGGGTTGTGCGCACCGCGCCGGAAAAGGCCGGTTTCACCTTCCCCGTGCCGTTGTTGCCCGGAGAACACGTCACCACTCCCGAAGTCAAGGTTCAGGATGGCCGCGCCCTGGCGGTTTTCGCAACCAATGCCAGACAGGTCAACTGGACGGCCCGACTGAACAAAGCGGAGAAGATCGAACTCCTTGCCCCGCCTCTGACGGATCACGCGGAAACCTGGCGTGTCACCGTGAACCCTTCCTGGCATCTGGAATGGAACGGCGTGCCGGTGACGCTCGCCAGCGCCGGGGACGATGTGATGTTCGTATTTCATCCCCTGCCTGGCGAAAGGCTCGCGCTTACCCTGACGCAACCTGCCGAGGTCGAGGGTGGGGTTCGCGCCATCGACCGTGTGCGGCTGGAGAACAACGTGGGTCGGCATGCCAGCGATGTCACGCTGGAATTCAGCCTGCGGGCAAGCCAGGGAGGTGAACATCTCATTACCCTGCCGCCGGAATTGGAAGTGCTCGAAGTGCGGCGCAACGGTACGGCCCTGAATCTGCAACTGCGAGAAAACCATTTGAGTCTGCCTGTCTCGCCGGGGGCGCAAACCTATAATCTCCGGCTGCGTCGTCATGGGGATACAGGTTTTTCCATGGCGAGTCCGGCCATCGACCTTGGCATTGCGGCTGCCAACATCGACGTGCAAACCGTTCTCGGCGATCAACGCTGGATTCTTCGTGTGAGCGGCCCGGCGCTCGGCCCGGCGGTGCTCTATTGGGGCGAACTGCTGGTGGCGCTTCTTCTCGCCTTCCTGCTGGCGAAGAGCGGTATCTCTTCGATCAAATACTGGCAGTGGTTCCTGCTCGTACTGGGTTTTTCCACCTTTTCGTGGATGACGCTGTTCATCATCATGCTCTGGCTGATCGTCATTGACTGGCGTGTACGGAGCGAATACTGTTCGGGTTGGTCGGCCAGCAAGTTCAACGCCATGCAGGCAGGCATCGTCATTCTGACCCTCGTGATGCTGAAAGAGCTTGTCAATACCGTGCCGGAGGGCTTGCTTGGCGTACCCGACATGGGCATTCGCGGCTACGGATCCAGTGGCAACAGTCTGGCCTGGTTTGCCGACAGGAGCGATTCGCTGTTGCCCGTTGTCGAAGTCTTCAGCCTGCCTGTCTGGTTATACCGGGGGCTCATGCTGGCCTGGACGCTCTGGCTTGCGACCGTCCTCATTCGCTGGCTGAGTCGGGGACTCTCCGCGTGGCTCAAGGATGGCTACTGGAAAGAAACCGTGTGGTCACTGAAAAAAAAGGTTCAGCCGCCTGCTGCTTCAGAAGCGAAAGCCACTGACGAGAGGCGCGATCAGGACAATGATGAAGGAGGAAAGTGAAATGCAGGTAACAACTCAAATGATCGGTGAGTTCATCGACGCCCGGAATGTATCGATCGTGGGATCTCTCGATCAGGACGGCTTTCCCAACGTCAAGGCCGTGCTTGAACCACGCAAGCGTGACGGCATCAGAACCTTCTGGTTCACCACCAATACCTCCAGCATGCGCGTGGCACAATTTCGTGCCAATCCGAAGGCGAGCATCTATTTTTTCGACCGCGACACTTTCCGGGGCGTGATGCTGAAGGGCAGCATGGAGGTGTGTGAGGACGCGGCAACGAAGGAGATGATCTGGCGCGAAGGCGACTCGCTCTATTACGGTGGAGGGGTGACGGATCCGGATTATTGCGTGCTGAGGTTTACCGCCGTTGCGGGCCGCTATTACGCAGATTTTTCTGTCAGCAACTTCGAGGTGGAATAAGCGCGAGAGGGAAGGGCGGCGCTAGCCGCGCGCAGCGGGGAAAACCCCGGCTTCCGTTACCAGCCAGTGCATCGGATGGTCATGGGCTTGCGGCAGAACGTCGGTTTCGCGGCCAAGCTCGAAGCCGACACCTACCGCGACCGTCTGCATTGTGGCCAACGTGCGGTCGAAATAACCTCCGCCATAGCCGAGCCGGTATCCGCGCGCGTCAAACGCGTTGAGCGGAACGAGCGCCACGTCCGGGGCAACTTCCTCGCCATGCACGGGGAACGCAATACCGTACTGATCAAGCGCCAGTTCCATTCCCGGTTTCCAGCGTCGGAAAACGAGCGGTGCGTCTCGTTCCACCACCACCGGCAAGGCTGCGACACGGGTGGCGTTTCCGTTCAACCAGCGTTCCACCCACTCGCGACAATCCGCTTCTGCGCGAAACGGCCAGCAGAAAGCCAGCACACGCGGCGCGAGCTTGCCGATCAATGAATCGAGATGGCCCATGATGACCGCTTCCCACACGGCGCGGCGTGCGGGAGGGGCGGCCTCGCGGGCGATCAGTGCGCGCTTGCGCATCGCGTCCCGGCGCGCCAGGGCTTCGAGATCGTCCGGAATGGGTTTTCTCTGTGAGTCCATTTCAGTGAGTTTATCTGGAATCCTTCCCGCGTTCGTTTGGCGGGGCTCTCCGCTATACTTAACGGTTTCCCCGACATACCAGAGTACCACCATGGAAGCAGAACGCCAGAATGCCATAGTCGAATCCATTGAAGACCTCGCCGCGCGCGCGCGCGCGCTACGGAGGTATCTTTGACTACGAGGTCAAGTCGGCCCGGCTGGAAGAAGTCAATCGCGCCCTGGAAGATCCCGCCGTCTGGAACGATACTGCGCGCGCACAGGAATTGGGCCGCGAAAAACGCCAACTCGAAGATGTCGTCCAGGTTCTCGAAGCCATCAACCGCGATGCACGCAATCTCAGGGAGTTGTTCGATCTCGCCCAAGCCGAAGAAGATGACGGCACTTTTGAAGCTGTAGAAGGCGACCTGCAAGTTCTCGCGGAGACGATCGAGAAAATCGAATTCCGGCGCATGTTTGCCCATCCGATGGATCCGGCCAATTGCTTCGTCGAAATCCAGTCCGGCGCGGGCGGAACCGAGGCGCAGGATTGGGCCTCGATGCTGGAACGCATGTACCTGCGTTATGCGGAGAAAAAAGGTTTTGCCGTCGAATTGCTCGAAGAAAGCGAAGGAGATGTTGCCGGCATCAAGAACTGCACCATCAAGGTGAGCGGCGAATACGCCTACGGCCACCTGCGCACCGAGACGGGCATCCATCGGCTGGTACGCAAGTCCCCGTTCGACTCCAACGCGCGACGGCACACCAGCTTCAGTTCGGTATTCGTCTATCCGGAAGTCGATGATTCCATCGAAGTCGAGATCAACCCCGCAGACTTGCGCATCGACACCTATCGCGCCTCCGGCGCGGGCGGCCAGCACATCAACAAGACCGACTCGGCGGTACGCATCACCCACATACCGACCAACACCATCGTGCAGTGCCAGAACGACCGTTCACAGCATCGCAACAAGGACGAGGCCATGAAAATGCTGCGGGCCCGCCTCTATGAACTGGAACTGCGCAAACGCCAGGCCGAGCAGCAAAAACTGGAAGACAGTAAATCCGACATCGGCTGGGGGCACCAGATTCGTTCCTACGTGCTCGATCAGTCGCGGATCAAGGATTTGCGCACTAACCACGAAGTCGGCAACACCCAGGCCGTGCTCGATGGCGACCTCGACGATTTCATTGCCGCAAGTCTCAAGCAGGGGGTCTAATGCCTAATGATCCGGCCGGAGCGCCGTCGAACTGGTTCATCCAAAAAAAGACATTCGGTTACCGGAATTGCACGTTCAAGATGCTGAACTGCGGTGAGGCGGCCTTCGGGGAACTGTACCGGGCGATCCAGAAGGCCGAACGTTCGATCAGCTACATCTGCTGGGCTTTTCAACCCTCGATGTATTTCGAGCGCGACGGCAAGGCGCCCTGCATCGGCGAGTTGCTGGAAGAAAAGGCACGACAGGGCGTCAAGGTGCGCGTGTTGTGTTGGGGCTTCCTGAATCTGTCTGCAATCAACCTGCCCGGCTTGCTGGGCGAGGCCCGCACTCCGGGACGGAGCGCCGGAGGCATCGCCGATCGCCCC
>JAITWP010000130.1 GCA_031285365.1 Azoarcus sp. | reverse complement strand
GGTCGGCATCCGGGCGGAGATTGAGGGCCGTCCCAAACACATCTACAGCATCTACAACAAGATGCGCTCCAAGAAAATCGATTTCTCGGAAGTCTACGATATTCGCGCCCTGCGGGTATTGGTCGATGAGGTTAGGGAGTGCTACGCGGTGCTCAGTATCGTGCATCAGATCTGGCACCCGATTCATGGCGAATACGACGACTACATTTCCCGTCCCAAGGGAAACAACTACCAGTCTTTGCATACGGCTGTGCTGGCGGGTGACGGCAGACCGCTGGAAGTGCAGGTGCGAACGCACGCCATGCACCGGCATGCCGAACTGGGGGTGGCGGCGCACTGGCGCTACAAGGAAGGCATGGGCATCGGGGGAAACGAGTACGACGACAAGATTGCGTTGTTGCGTAACCTGTTGTCGTGGCGCGATGAAGTGGCTGGTTCGAAGCAGTGGGTCGAACAGTTCAAGCTTGCTTCCCTCAACGATACGATTTATGTGCTCACGCCACAGGGCAGGGTAATCGATTTGCCGAACGGTTCGACGCCGATCGATTTCGCCTACCGGCTGCATACCGATCTGGGTCATCGTTGTCGTGGCGCCAAGGTCGACGGGCATCTCGTGCCGCTCAATACCCAACTGAAGAACGGACAGACGGTGGAAATCGTCGCGGCCAAGGAGGGCGGGCCGTCGCGCGATTGGCTGGATTCGCGCCAGACTCATGTGGCAAGCGCGCAGGCCAAACGCAAGATACGCCAATACTTCGGGACGCTGGATGAAGCAGAAGCACTCGCACGTGGACGCAGTGCCGTGATGCGCGAAATGCAGCGCGACGGGCATGTGCACATCAACCTCGAAGCCCTGGCGTCTCGCCTCGGTTTCAAGGAACCCGATGCGCTTTATCTCGCCGCCGCCCGGGGGGAACCCGGCCCGCGCGCCCTGCAATCGGCGATGCGCGAAATGGACGCGGCTTCTGCTGCTGTGGAAACTGAAAGCAAGCCGGAAATCGTCGTTAACCGTGCGCGCGGAGGAGACACTTCCGGCAAGGTATTGATCGTCGGCATGGGCGACCTGCTGACATCGCTTTCGGGCTGCTGCAAACCGGCTCCGCCGGACGCTATCAAGGGGTTCGTCACACGGGGACGGGGAGTGTCGATCCACCGGGTTGATTGTCGCGATTTTCGCAACCTTGCCGAACAGCATCCCGAGCGGGTTACCGTCGCTGAATGGGGAGAGCGGGCTTACGACAAGGAGAAATCCACTTTCCCGGTGGATATTTTTGTTCAGGCAATGGATCGACAGGGATTGCTGCGCGACATCTCCGAATTGCTGTTGCGTGAAAAACTCAACCTGACGGCGGTCAACACTCAGAGCAAGAAAAACGTGGCGAACATGCGCTTCACCCTTGAAGTCGGCGGCATTGCGCAGTTGCAGCGGGCGCTTGCACAAATCCGGGAAGTGAAGGGCGTGCTGGACGCGCGGCGAGGGTAGGTCTTACCACCTCGCCCCCGCCCTTTTACGACGCGAGGGTTTCCCGAAGTTGTCGGCAACGACGCCGTTGCGTCCAATCAAAATATGCATGTATTCGGCGAGCGTACTCAAGCGGGTGCTGGCCGGGTCGAGCGAACGCGCCCGCTCGATCAGGACGCGTGCCTGATTGGCAAGCGTGTGGTTCCAGCCGTGATGCTCGATGTGACGCAGCAGGGCGAGCGCGGCATTGAACAGGACGACGGGGTGTCCGGGCATCTGGCGCACGGCGTCCATCATGGCTTCGACCGCGCCAGCGTAATCGGCGATACGCGCTTTTTCGGCTCCGACCTTGATGAGGTTGCGAACTTCTTCCTGAACGTTCTGTTCGATGCTCTGCGAAAGCAGTTCCAGTCCGCGCGACTGGAGCAGTCCACGCAGGGCGTTGACCGTCTGTTCGTCACCGGTCACGCGCAGAACGTTTGAAACCACTTCGCTGCCTGCGGCTCTCATGTCGTAGTCGAAACATGCCTTGACCAGTTCGCGGGACAGCGCGGGAGAAAGCGTTGAACCCGTGCCCGCGAGGCTGGCCGCCACGCTGAGTTCTGCTCGTGTCTCTTGCACTTCGCCCATATGCGCGTGGAGCATCGCGTTGGCAAGCGCTTTGCACAGTGCGGCATTGGGTTGGGTGCCGAGGTTACGTTCGATGTCGCCGATGGTGCCGCGGGCCGCTTCGGTCTTGTTTTGCGCCAGTTGCGCCTGCGCCAGACGCACATGGTCTTCGGGATCGCGGAAAACGGAGTTCGTGCTTTGACGGACGACTTCCTCCAGGGCGGCTTCTGCCGCAACTGCGTCATCCGCTTCCATCGCCAGTTCGCCGAACCGACGCTGCCGCCCGAGACGGTAGGGTGAATGCTCGATCGCCGTATGCAGTACCTCACATGCGGCATTGATTTGCCCGTTTTCCGCGCGCACGCGGGCGAGAAGGTCGTAGGCGGCCATGAAATTGGGATTGCCTGAGATGACTTCGGAGAGCAGGGCGTCTGCCCCGGCATAATCCTTCTTGAATGCCAGGCAGCGAGCCAACCCCAGTTGTGCCCAGCCAATATGTTGGCTTTCGGCGATCTGCCGATAGATGGCTTCGGCTTCGTCGAGGTGTCCGGCAGCAATGTAGAACCCGGCTTCGAGTCGATGGAAATCGAGCAGGTATTGCGGATGAGTGGTTTCCGCTTCCAGGCAATATTCGATTGCTCCGAGCCAGTCGCCGATGGCAGCCAGTTGCCATGCCGGAAGAAGAGCTTCGCGTCTTTCCACGATTCGCGCCAGACGCGTCTGGAGCGCGCCGGGGGCCAGGGGCGTGAGAATGTAGTCGTCGGGCAGCAGTTCAGCGGTTCCGACCACACGTTCATGATTGCGCTCGGCCGTAACCATCACGAACAGGGTATCGCTGCCGATAATTTCGTGCTGGCGCAAATCTTCGAGAAAGTGTTGCCCGTCCTGCCCGTCGCCCAGTTCGAAATCGCACAGGATCAGTTCGTAATGGCGCGTCCGCAGGTGACGCAGGGCGGTATGCGCCGTCACAGCAGTATGCACGACGCCGAACCCGAACGAGGACAGCATATCGCGCAGTTGCGAGCGCAATTTTGAATTGCTGGCGATGATGAGAACCTGTAGATCTTCAAATCTGGGCATGACGGCACATCCGGAAAATGAAGTCGAGGGCGAATGCTTTTCAGGGATTATTTCAGAGCAAATCCGCGTGCCCGCAAAAGATCGAACAGCTTGTCGCGCCCGGAGAGAGTTTCCGGTCCCGCGATGCGCTTGGACGAATGTACCGCCCAGGTGCCGCGCACATTCATCTGCTGTTGTTCGTAAAAGCGAGCCATTGCGTCGTTATAGGCTTCGATGCCGGGTTCTTGTGTATCAAGCGAATAGCGTTCGTGATGTAGCACCACCGATTGCGGCAATCTCGGCTTGATGCTGGTGGAGCGGGCCGGATCGGGTTTGCCCACGCACATGCCGAAAACGGCGACGGTTTTGGGAGGCAGGCTGAGCAGGTCGGCAACTTCATCCGGTTTGTCGCGCATGCTGCCGATAAAGCACACGCCAAGCCCGAGCGATTCCGCTGCCGCTGCCGCGTTCTGCGCCGCCAGCGCCGCGTCGATGGCTCCCATGAGAAAAGCTTCGAGGTAGTCGAGCGCACCATCCGGGCGTTGGGTCATTTCGGTCAGACGTTCCAGACGGGCGAGATCGGCAATCCACACCAATTGCAGCGGCGCTTCCTCAACCTGGTTTTGTCCGGCGGCCAGTTCGGCCAGCTTCGCCTTTCGTGCCGGGTCACGCACCGCCACCACGCTCCAGACTTGAAGGTTGGACGAACTCGATGCCGATTGTGCGGCGGCGATAATGGCGGCGAGTTGGTCATCATCGACCGGATCGGGCAGGTACGCGCGAACCGAGCGGTGGTTCAGCAGATGCTCGATGACGGGCGACCATGCTGCCGGGGCAGGCAGGGAAACATCACCGTAACGTTCAGCAATGAGTTGCTTGGATGTGGGCATGCACTCTCTCCTCGTGAATCTGGATCAGGGCGCGCTCTGCGGCGCGTAATCAAGGAACCAAGTATAAACAAGCCCGCCGTGGCGACCCAAGGTAAAAACTCCCTAGTGCAGTGTTTGCGGCCGGAAGATGGCATTGACGTCGTCGGTGTCGAACCGATAGGTATGGTTCGATAACTCATCCCGGACGACGATTTTGCCGTTTTCGGCAAGCATCATTCGAACTTCCACTTCACCCAGTGCAAGCAACATATCAGCAATCTTTTCCGGCTCGCGCGGCCAGTCGTGCGTGACGGCGCGGGGAGGGTAGAGGCGTACATCCTCTTCGGCGAAGAAGCGACGAAGCAAGGCGGTAGCGTCCAGCTCAAGCAATTCCTCGTCGCGCACGGTCTTTGCCAGGGTCTGCACGCGCGTCCAGCCGTCGGGATCTTTCTCGTCTGCGCCGGGAAGTTTCTGTACGAAAAGTGCTGCACTGGCACTCTGGGCGCAGGCCAGCCACAATCCGGCGGGTTGCTGTTCGGACTGTTCGAGGTAGTGCTTGAACACTTCGGCAATGCTGCTGCCTTTGAGCGGGACGATGCTTTGATAAGGCTGCTCCAGCCCTTCCGTCTCCAGGCTCAACTGCAACTGTCCATCTCCGAGGAGCGATGGCAGTTCGGCCTCGGGACTGAAGTCTTCCGCCATGGCGTAACCCCGCAGGTTGAGCGCCTCGGAACAATCGACCACTAGGTGTTTGACCGGCCCGTTGCC
>JAITWP010000010.1 GCA_031285365.1 Azoarcus sp. | reverse complement strand
CGACAACCACGCACCCTTGGGGCAAAGTTCTTGCCCAGGCATCAAGGGGCAATTGCCCAGCGTGCTCTTGCGCCAGAAAACAGGCTAAACACCATTCGGCGCTGGACGATACGCTGAAGGCGCATGTCGCCGACACGATCTTCGCACAAAAGCCTGTTTTCTGGCGCAAGAGCACGCTGGGCAATTGCCCCTTGATGCCTGGGCAAGAACTTTGCCCCAAGGGTGCGTGGTTGTCGCAGCAACGCCGGATGCTCGAAAAGCTCAACAATCTGGAAATCGCCAGCGGCAACCGCCGCCCTATCGACGACGAGGAGCGAACAGCCATTCTTGCCAGACTCCAGACGCAAGGTTCTATGACATGGGCGGGCGTGCGCGGCGCACTCAAACCACTTTATGCCGCACGCGGAGAAAAAGGGCTAGAAGCCCGCATCCGTTTCAATCTGGAACTCGGCGGTGACGCCAAGCTGATTGGCAATCCGCTTGAAGCGAAGCTGGCCGATATTTTTGGGGACGAGTGGCCCGAACACCCTCACCGGCAAGCGATCCGCGACGCAGTTCACCAACGGCTCTGGGCGGCTGATTACGGACAGGTGGGGGAACAGCGCATCGTCATTCAACGTGAGGCCGTACGCCGCAAACGGCGTGAAGAGGCAGCGGAAGGTTTCGTCACGGATTTCGGGGCGACCGCCGAACAGGCCGCTGCGCTGGGCGCGATCAAGTTTCCGCAAGGTTGGGAACCCTATTCGATCAAGGCGCTGCAAGCGATCCTGCCCGAACTGGAGCGGGGGGCCAAGTTCGGCTCGCTTACCATGTCACCCGAATATGCCGAATGGCGTAATGATACCTTTCCGGAACGTGATCAGCCAACAGGCGAATTTTTCGATCGGCTACCCAGTCCATCGCATCGCCGGATTGGCGGGCGCGAGAATTTCGCCGGCAAGGAAGAACAGCGCCGTCTGGCCACATTGCGCAACCCCTCGGTCGCACGGACGCAGAACGAATTGCGCAAGGTCGTCAACAATCTGATCGATGCCTTCGGCAGGCCCGACCTTATCCGTATCGAGATGGCGCGCGACGTTGGCCTGTCCAAACGGGAACGCGAGGAAAAGCAGGCGGGTATGCGCAAGAACGCCAAGCGCCGCGGCGAAGCGAAGAAGGACCTAGAATCGAAAGGTTTCATGGAACCTTCAGGTCGTGACATCGAGAAATGGATGCTGTGGAAGGAGAGTATGGAGCGCTGCCCCTATACAGGCGATCAAATCGGCTTTGATGCCTTGTTCCGGACGGGCGATTTCGAGGTCGAGCATGTCTGGCCGCGCAGCCGCTCGCTGGACGACAGCCAGCGCAACAAGACACTATGTCGCAAGGACATCAATGCCGCCAAGGGTAACCGCACGCCGTTCGAGTATTTCCGGGGGAATCCGAACGAATGGGCTGCCGTAAAGGATCGGCTGGACAAGATGACGTCATCCAAAGGCGGGCCGGGATTTCCGCGCGGGAAGGTGAAGCGTTTTCTGGCCGAAGAAATGCCCGACGATTTTGCAAGCCGCCAGCTCAACGACACCAGCTACGCGGCCCGGCAAGCAGTCGCGATGCTCAAGCGCCTGTGGCCCGATGTAGGGCCTGAAGCGCCGGTCAACGTTCAGGCAGTGACTGGCAAGGTCACGGCCCAGCTTCGCAAATATTGGGGTTTGAACAACATCCTGTCCGCGGATGGCGAAAAAACCCGGTCCGATCACCGCCACCACGCTGTAGATGCGCTAGTAGTGGCATGCACCCATCCCGGCATCACCCAACGCTTGTCGACTTACTGACAGCAAAAGGACGACCCGGCCGCCGCAAAGCCAGAACTCTCGCCACCATGGGCTTCGATTCGAGGCGAGGCCAACGCCGTAGTTAAGACGATCATAGTCTCGCACCGCGTGCGGAAGAAGGTTTCAGGACCGCTGCACAAGGACACGACATATGGCGACACCGGCGAGGATGTCGTTCGTAATCGCGTAACCTATCGGCGAGTTGTAACCCGGAAACCGCTGGCATCCCTGACCCCGAAGGAGCTAGATAAGATCAGGGACGGGAGCGTTCGCGCTACGGTAAAAGATTGGGTTGAACAGCACGGCGGCGATCCAAAAACGGCGTTTGCCAAACATCCAGTACTTTCGCCAAATGGTCCAGAAATCAGAAAGGCGCGTATCATTGTTGAACAACAAGCGATTCTGATGGCTCCGGCTTCAACGGGTTACGCGTCGCTTGGTAGCAACCATCATCTCGCGATCTATCGACTGCCGGACGGAAAACTCGACTGGCGGATTGTCAGCATGTTCGAGGCATCCCGGCGTCTCGCACGACGCGAACCCGTCGTCGCTAAAAATTTGCCCGAGGGTGGTTCGCTCGCCATGTCCATTGCCCTCGGCGATACCATCGGCATCGAGCAAGGTGAAAGGACCGGGCACTGGGTCGCCAACATCCTGTCGGCGAACGGCCAGATCTTTTTCCGCCGTGTGGAGGATGCCTTGCCGACCGGTGAAACGAAGTGGGGGCCAAACGCCAACACTTTGTTCAAGGAAGGCGCGCGTAAACTTTCTATCGATCCCATCGGCCGCGTCCGGCCTGCGAACGATTGAGCGATGCTCAAGCGCACAGTAGAGTTCTCTACGCTGGGTACGCGGCTTTCGGTCGCGAACCGGCAACTCGTGATCGAACGGCCGGAACTGCCCAGGGCGACGATTCCTATCGAGGACCTGGGTGTGGTGATCGTGGACGATGCGCGCGCCTCCTACACGCAGGCGGTGTTCCTCGAACTACTTGAGGCGGGCGCGACGGTGATGGTCACCGGGCGTGATCATCTACCCGCTGGTATGATGTTACCGCTCGACGCGCATCATGTGCTGACCGAGCGACATCGGGCGCAAATGAACGTCAGCGA
>JAITWP010000293.1 GCA_031285365.1 Azoarcus sp. | reverse complement strand
GTCAATCGCCCGAAGCAACGCCCCTACCTCGACAGGGGTTGTGATCGCCGCGTGGTGCTTTTTCACCCTGAAATCAAACGCCCCCCGCCGCATATCTTTAACCGGGTTTCGCTCCGCCTTCTCGTCCTCCACGGCCTTCGCCATGATCTGGGATATGGCAACCTTTGCCTTCTTCACGGCGTTACTCACACCAGCCGCTTCAAACTCACGCAGTACATCCAGAATTGCCTTTAGCTTGATCTGCGCCACAGGAACACTGCCAAGTGCCGGAAATACGCGCCGCCTCAGAATCGACCAGGTGTGCTCTGCCGTCCCAGGGGTGACACCTTTCGACCATTCCTCGTACCAGTCCCGCGCCGCCGCCTCGAATGTGTTCTTTCGTGCGACCTTGGTGGCGGCCTTCTGAGCCTGCTTTATCGCCCCAGGGTCTTCACCGTTGGCGATAACCTTCCGGGCTTCGTCGCGCCGATTACGGGCTTCCTTCAAGCTCACATCAGGGTATGAACCCAGGGATAAGGTTTTCTGCTTCCCGTCAAAGCGGTAGTTCATCCGCCACAGCTTTCCGCCTGTCGGAGTAACCAGCAGATACAGCCCTTTTTCGTCGGAAACCTTCTGTTGCTTGGTGGCGGCCTTGAGGTTGCGAATGGTGGTACACGAAAAGCCATTTTTTACCGGTGCCGCCAAGTGTACCAACAAAAGTGATGGTATGTGGTGACACTGGATGAAGCCGGATGATACAACAAAAAAGCCCGAAACATTGAAGTTATCGGGCTTTTGAGACTGTATGAGGCGACGTGAAACGGTAGTTTGGTGCCCCGAAGAGGACTCGAACCTCCAAGCCTTGCGGCACTTGATCCTAAGTCAAGCGTGTCTACCAGTTTCACCATCGGGGCAAAGTTTCCGGATTCTATCCGTTCGGACCTCTCCTCTCCAGCGGTTCAGTACCGCTATTTTCCGAAGAGAACATCCAATGCCGGATGATTCGTTATACTGCACCCTGCTCTTGTCTGGATGCACCCCTCTCCGCCATGCCCATCAGTCATTACGAAAATTTCCCCGTCGCATCCCTGCTCCTGCCTGCCAATCTTCGTGAGCCGGTCGAGGCCATTTATTCATTCGCCCGTAGCGCCGACGACATCGCCGACGAAGGCGACGTTGCCCCCGAGAAACGGCTGGAACAACTCGCCACTTATCGCAGCGCGCTCGATGCCATCGCAAGCGGCGGACTGGCCGGGATGGTCGGGCAGCCATTGCTTTTTACCCGGCTGGCCCGAATCATCCTCAACCATCATTTGCCCCTGAAACCCTTCTACGACCTGCTCGATGCTTTCCAACAAGACATCGGCAAAAAACGCTACGAAGATTTCAATGATCTGGCCGATTACTGCCGTCGCTCGGCCAATCCCATCGGGCGGCTGTTGCTCGTGCTCTACAACGCGGACACGGTCGAAAACCTGCCGCTCGCCGATTGCATCTGCACCGGGTTGCAACTGGTCAACTTCTGGCAGGACGTTGCGCAGGACTGGAAAAAAGGCCGCATCTATCTGCCCCAGCAGGATCTCGCCCATTTCAAGGTGACCGAGGAAGACATCGCCGCCTCCCGTTGCGATGAACGCTGGCAAGCCCTGCTTGCCTTTGAGGTGGCGCGTACCCGAGCCATACTGAATACGGGCGCGCCGCTCGCCCGTCGGCTGCGAGGACGCATCGGCTGGGAATTGCGCCTGATCGTGGCAGGTGGCCTGTACATCCTCGACCGTATCGAAGCCGTTGGCTACGACGTCTTTGCCCAACGCCCCCGCATCGGCCTTGTCGGCAAGCTGGCTGTTGCCTGGCGTGCCCTGAATTATCCGCGCACGAGCGCATGACACCGCATCAATACTGCCAGAGCAAAGCCGCCGCCAGCGGATCGAGTTTCTATTACAGCTTCATCTTCCTCGACCCAGCGCGACGGCAGGCCATTACCGCGCTGTACGCCTTTTGCCGCGAAGTCGACGATGTGGTCGACGAATGCAGCGATCCCGCGCTGGCCCACACCAAACTCGACTGGTGGCGACAGGAAATCGGCTTCGTTTTTGACGGAACCCCTGCTCATCCCGTAGGACTCGCCCTGCAGGAAGTTTGCGCTTCCCACGGACTTTCACGCGAGCATCTGCTTGAGATCATCGACGGCATGGCAATGGATCTGCAAAACAGACGCTATGCCGATTTTTCCGCCCTGAAGGACTATTGTTACCACGTCGCTGGCGTCGTGGGCCTGCTCTCCGCCTCCATTTTCGGAGTCAGCGACGCCCGGACACTCGACTACGCCCACGATCTCGGCATTGCCTTTCAACTCACCAATATCATCCGCGATGTCGGCGAAGATGCCCGCCGTGGGCGTGTTTACCTGCCCACCGACGAACTGCAACGCTTCAATGTATCCGAGGCCGACATTATCGCCGCACGCAACAGCGAAAGCTTTCTGAACCTGATGGCTTTCCAGGCCGAACGTGCCGAGGCGTACTATGAACAGGCACTGGGCAAACTGCCTGCCGCAGATCGCAAAAACCAGCGACCGGGCTTGGTTATGGCGGCGATTTACCGCACCCTGCTGCACGAAATTGTCCGGAGCGGTTTTCTTGTGCTTGATCGCCGGACCTCCCTCACTCCCCTGCGCAAAGCCTGGCTTGCTGGCCGGGCTTGGCTGAAAGGGTGAAACCATGACGGCAGTCGCCATCATCGGTGCGGGTTATGCGGGCCTTGCTTGCGCGGTGGAACTGGCTCGCCATGATGTGGAAGTCACCGTGTTTGAACGCTCCAGGACGCTGGGCGGTCGGGCGCGAGTCATCAGAAAGGACGACGGGATACTCGATAACGGCCAACATCTGTTGATCGGAGCCTATACCGAGTTAACCCGCCTGTTGCGCCTCACCAGCGTCTCGCCACGCCAGATCAGGCACTTGCCGCTCACGCTGGATATTCCGGGACAACTCTATCTGCGTGCTGCCGCCCTGCCCGCCCCTTTGCACCTGCTCATGGGCGTTGTCTGCGCGCGGGGTCTGAGTTGGCGCGAACGGTTTGCTGTTTTCGCGCTGCTGCGCCATCTCAAACGCAGACACTTCCAACTCCCTGCGGAGACGACCGTCACCGAGTTGCTCACGGATTGCCGTCAGCCCTCCCGATTGCGAAATCTGCTCTGGGAACCGCTTTGCCTGGCTGCGCTTAACACTCCCGCCCATGAAGCCTCGGCCCAGGT
The DNA here is from genome assembly GCA_031285365.1 of Azoarcus sp. Taxonomy (GTDB): domain Bacteria; phylum Pseudomonadota; class Gammaproteobacteria; order Burkholderiales; family Rhodocyclaceae; genus WRNU01. The sequence goes on along the minus strand of JAITWP010000293.1, from coordinate 1,489 downwards.
TTTCGCCAATATCCTGCGCGATACACTGGTCACCGGCTCGGCCACCGCTAGTGAATTGCTGATCCCCCGCATCGATCTCTCGGAGCTTTTTCCTGTCCCGGCGGCAAGATACCTCGCCACCCGGAACGGAAATATTCTCGCCAGCAATGCCATTACGGCGATTACCCCGGACAGCGCGGGCTTTCGCCTCGCCGGAGCACCCGGATACCGCATCTGGCCGCAGGTCGTGATTGCCACCGCACCGCATCACGCCGCCACGCTGCTCGATTCCACCGGAGCCTGCCCTCAACTTGCGGCTCAGATCAAAGCCCTGCCCTTCGAGGCAATCACGACGATCTATCTTGCCTTCGACCCCGGAGTCACCCTGCCCTCACCGATGATCGGCCTGGCCGACGGGCCCGCGCAATGGGCTTTTGACCGGGGTCAGTGCGACGGCCCCGAAGGGCTGATTGCCACGGTCATCAGCGCCCCCCGCCGCGAGCAGGAGAAGGATCGAAACGCCCTGGTTCCAGCCGTGCTGGCTCAACTCGAGCGCGCACTTGGGCGTAGCCTGCCCGAGCCTCAGTGGACGCGCATCATTACCGAAAAACGGGCAACCATCGCCTGCCGTCCCGGCCTTGAGCGTCCCGGCATCGCTACGCCGCTGCCCGGCCTGTGGTTGGCTGGCGATTACATCGAGAGCGAGTACCCGGCTACGCTGGAATCTGCCGTGCGCGCGGGCGTCCGGTGTGCGTGTGAAATTATGAGCGCCGTTCGGCCACTGCCTCAGTGAAGGCCCGGCACAGGCGGTTGACATGTCCATCCCAATGGTGGGATTCACCATGACGCCGGATAGCCATACGATCCCATGTACGCGACAGCGCCAGATCAATGGCCGTCTTCAGAGCAGAGGGATCGCCCAAGGTAACGAGATCACCCAATTCCGGGCGGCAAACGAGTTCGCGGTTGGCACCGATATCGAAGGCAACGATCGGCAGACCGCAGGCCATCGCTTCGAGCAGCGCAGAGGTCGGTGCTTCATGATGCGCGGCGAACACGAATATGTCAGCAGCCGATAACGGGCCAGGCAATTCATCCGGCGGCAAATCACCCAGAAAACGTACCGCCTCTTTCAGGTTCTTCCGTTCGACCAGGGCGTCCAGTTCGGCACGTTTGCTCTTCTCGTTTGAACCTACAAACAGGCAAACCAGCCCCGGCCAGCGTTCGGAAAGTGTCGGCAACGACTCGATCAACCGGTTGTAACCCTTTTCCCCGAATGACTGACTCAATGAGGAGATCAGCACAGGCGCAGTCGGAGAAAGCCCCAGCGCAGCCCGTGCCGCATTGCGATCACGTGGGCGAAAACGCTCGACATCGACGCCATTGGCAATGACCTCGATCCGTTCATTCTGTGCGCCCAGTTCGAGGGCAAACTGACGCAGGGACTCGCTGACAGCAAATATCCGTGCCGCCCCGCTGAATGCCTCGCGCAGCTTCCGAACTCGGCGCG
>JAITWP010000278.1 GCA_031285365.1 Azoarcus sp. | reverse complement strand
TGCCGTTGGGCAAGCGTATGTCGGCCACGGCGTTTTGTGTTTCCAGCAGGGTATTGATTGCGCGGAGGTCTTCCTCGCTCAGGGAACCGACGGAGGCTTTCAGCCGTAGTTGAGCCAATAACGTGTCGTAGCGCGCCCGCGCGAGTTTTTGCAAGGTCTCGGCGAGCTGGCTTTGGGCGTTGAGGACATCGATATTGATGCGCACACCCACCTTGTAGCCCAGTTGATTGGCTTCGAGCGACGAGGCGGATGATGTTTTGGCCGCTTCCAGCGCCTGCACCTGCGCCATGCCACTGGTGACGCCCAGGTAGGCTTCGCGTGCCGCCAGCGCAGCCGCGCGTCGGGCTTCTTCTAGTTCGGAGTCAGCCTTGATTCTGAGCGCTGCTGTTTCGCGCGAACGGGATGAAACGTACCCTCCCTGGTAGAGCGGCATGTCGAGTTGCACACCTACCGTGTGACCTTCGGCACGTTCTATCGAAACCGAAGGCCGGGTATTGCGACTATGACTTGCCACCAGATCCAGCGTCGGCAGGTGACCGGCGCGTGCGCGCTGATGCCCGCGCACCGCGATTTCACGAACCAGCGTTTGAGCCTGTACGCCATAATTCTCTTTCTCGGCGGCGTTCACCCATGCGTTGATGTTGTCCGGTTCCGGACGGGAAAGTGTGACTCCGGGCTTGAGACTTGCCAGTTTTTCGGGGGTGCGCCCGATGATGCGCGCCAGTGCCTCAAGTGCCACATCGAGGGTGTTGCGAGCGGCGATTTCCTGTGCCGAGGCCAGATCGAAACGGGATTGCGCTTCGTGTACGTCTGTCACCGTGACTGTGCCGACCTTGAAGCTGGTGCGCGCCAGTTCGAGCTGTTCAGAGGCGGCGGTGCGTAATTGCACGATGGCGGCAAGGGAATCTTGAGCGTTGAGTACGGCGAAATAGGCTTCCGACGCGCGCAGGATCAGGTTCTGCGTTTCCTGGTTGAAAATGCTGTCGGCCAGTTCGGTTTGTAATACACCTTCCTTGTATTGATGCCAGTTTTGCATTCGGAACAGCGGGGTGCTGAGCTGCACCGCGTAGCTGTTGCTGCTGTAGCGGCTGTCCCTTGATCCAGGCTGACCGGAGAAAGTGGTCTCGCTGTTGTTTCGCTGCGCGCCAGCAGTGATTCCCAGTGTCGGCAAAAGGGCGCTTCGTCCCTGCACGCGCTTTTCCTGATCGGCTTCGTGCTGCGCGCGCGACGCCGCGTAACGGGCATCATGGGCAATGGCATCGTAGTAAACCTGGAGCAGGTCGGCTGCGCCCGCCGTGCCCGCCGTCAACACGAATACGGCTGTCAGGGCGGCGCGTATATGATGACGGGTTCGTGTCGAGGCATCCGATAGGCCAAAGTATCCAGGGCGAGCGCGTGATTTCATGGTAGGGCGCCTAGAAGCTGAAGGCAGGTACGTGCGGGATATGGCGCAGCATTGGCACGACAGTCTCAAACAGGCAAAGCTGTTCCAGTGATTTTTTGTCACTGCGAGATATTATATACGCCTTCATCACAGGAGGGGTCCCGACGAAAACAAACAGTCGTCCGTCGGGCTTGAGTTGCAAAAGCAACCCTTCCGGGAGTTCGGGCAATCCACCGGAAACAACGATTACGTCGTATGGCGCCTGCGTGTACCAACCCTGGGAGCTATCGCCTTCTTCTACGGAAACATTGGTAACACCGTTTCGCGCAAGGTTGTCGCGCGCAAGTTGCGCCAAAACCTGATCGATTTCTATCGCGTAAACCTGACCCGCGTTCGCTGACAGCAGGGCGGCCAAATAACCGCTGCCTGCACCGACTACCAGTACCGAGTCAACATGAAGAAGGCCAACCGCCTGCAGGATGCGTCCTTCGATGTTCGGCTTGAGCATGACCTGCCCGTTGGGCAGCGGGATTTCGATGTCGGCAAAGGCTAGGGCGCGCACTACGGGCGGCACGTAGTCCTCGCGCCGTACCGTCATCAGCAGTTGGCACACTTCCGGATCCAGTGAACCCCAGGGGCGGATCTGTTGCTCGATCATGTTGAGACGCGCTTGTTCAAAATTCATGGGTGCCTTCCTGTAAAAAACATGACGAACGCACTCCATACGGAGCGACATTTTTCATTTTAGGGGAGTTCGGTACGCGCGTCACGCGCTCACGCCCACCCCCGAGACCTGATGGTTTGAGCACCTCATGTGCGGAGGCGAACGGAGACCCTGCCGTTTAGTCCGTTAACAATGGGCCGGCAAGTCCATCAAAACCGAGGTCGGCGAGAATCGCTTGTTGTTCGGGTCGGTCGATACCTTCCGCGATGACGATGAAACCGAGCGTGTGGGCGAGCATGACGAGGCTCCTTACGAAGCTCTGATTGCCCTCGTTCTGGTCAATATCGCGCAGCAATGAGGTATCGACCTTGAGATAGTCAAGGCCGAGGTCGTGCAGGTCGCCCAGGGCAGAGAAATGAGGACCGGCATGTTTGATTCCGAGCTTGCTGGTAAACGGTTTGACCGCCAGGCAGAAGGCACGGAAAGCTGCCGAATTGCGCATCGCGCCTTCTTCGGGCACTTCCATCCAGAGACGCTCGACCTGATCGGGATTGGCGCGCAACAAAGTCATCAGTTCGGTCACGAAACGCCCATCCTGGAGCGTCTGCGCCGAAATGGTGACAGCGACCGATTCCGCCCCCTTATTGATACGATCAAGAGCGGTTCGCACCGCAACGTAATCCATGCGCTCGATCAGGCCAAGGCGAGTGGCCCACGGCAAGAAGTCGCCCGTCTTGAATACGGTTCCGTCTGCGGCCAGATCGATCATTTCTTCGCTGTGAATGAGTGTGCCCTGTATTGTACGAACCGGGGAGAGGCTAATCTGGAATGTGTTCTGAGTCAGCGCCGTTGTCAGTATTTCGCGCCATTGCTCCTGGGTGCGGGCAGGGGGCACATCATCACGGTGCTCTTCAATCTTCAGCCCACGCTCTCCTTCCAGTTCGGCTTGGGCCAGCGCTGTGTCGAGCCTGGCCAGGATGGACGGCACGGCATCATCGCGGGAATAGGGCACTGCGGCGATTGCCAGTGCAAGCATGTTGGCGTTTGGCTGCTCGTCTGCGGTAGCGAAGACGCGTTCGGCCACTGATGCAGCCCATGATGAAAATTCGAACCCGGCAGCAGGCGGCGCGAGCAGGACGAGATCGCTGCCGTTCAGACGCCCTCCGGTACCGCCCGGGTCGCCGCCAAGTGCCTGAGCCAGCGTTTTGAGCAATTTGTCGGTAATAGCCCGGCCAAGATCACGGTTGAGTTCGATAAGCCTGCCTACGCGCAGAATGAGCAGCGCGCCTTGTGCGGGCGCTTCCGGATCGGCCAGGCGTGAGGAGAAGGCATTGAAGAACTGACGGCGCTCGAGCAAGCCGGTGACAGCATCTTCGTGTATCTGGCGGCGCAGGTTTTCGAGTCGTTGCGCTTCCTCGGCAAGCATCTGCCGCACCCGGTCGGAAAGGGTGTTCATCGCCCGAACCACCACTTTCAATTCGGCCGTTCTGGGTTCCGGGGAGGTGATGAAGCGGCGCTCACCGATGGCCTGGGCATGTTTGACGAGGGTGCGCAAGGGCGAAGTGATCCGTCCCAGCAGGATGCTGCCGAGCAGGCCGGCGATGGCCGCAGTAATCAGGAACCACCATAGCAACTGGACGGTATTGTTCCACAATGCCGCATAGACGTAGCTGGTATGGCTTTCTACCGTGAGCGTTCCGAACTGAAGCCAACCGTTCTGCACATGAGCTACGCCAGGCTGTTCCTTGATAGCCGCCCATTTTACGAACCAGGCAGGGACGCGTTCAATGCGGGTGTTGCCATGAAAATCGGCGATCACCTTGTCGTCCGGACTGACGAGGCGGATCTGGCGGTAGTAGCCAGTGTCGAACTGGGATGCAAGCATGGTGTTGACAATGCCCTCAAGCTCACTGTTGCCAGCGTCTTTAGCCTTGTCATCGTCGTCATCGTCGTTATCGCCATAGGACGGTTTTGCTTTGTCATACAGCAGGAATGTCACTGCCAGAGCCAGGACGGTGGCGTTGTCCGAATTCTTGATGCTGAGCTGTTGTTCGAGATATTGGCGCGCATTCAGCGTGCTCACCACCAGGCTGCCGCCGAAGGCGAGCAGGGTGACGGTTGCGATGGCAATCCAGAGTTGTTTGATCAGAGACATGATCGATACTTCCAAAAGTGGCCGGGGACGCAGGATGGAGAATTCATCGTTTGGCAATTCTCCGCGACGGCGGCGTGTATTTTGCCGTTTTTGTCTTCAGCTTCGTAGATGCGGTGCGTGTGGAGCCAGTTTTTTTTGCCTTCGCCTTGACATTTGGTTTTGCCATTTCCTTCGATTGAGCGCGGGATTTGGCCGTTTTTTGCACTGACGAGCGGGGTTTCGGTTTTTTCCATGACTGCGCCGATCGGGCGTTGATAGTTGTCAAGGATGGATCAATCCCTTCAGCACGCATGCGCTGAAGCACGTCACGCCAACGGGACAATCGCGCCGTGGGACTGCCGGACGAAGCTCGTTCTCCCTCCATCCAGAGTCCTTCGTGGTTAAAACTGTATACCGGGAAGAGATCGGGGCGACGCGAGGCCGGATGGATTACGTCGACCAGATTGTCCAGAATCAATGGGTCTGCCGTGGGCGTCTCGAAATAGCTCAACACCATGTGCGCGATGGTTTGCGATCCCAGCCGCGCACGGACGTAGACCAGGCGCAGCTTCTGAACGGGAACGTCCATCAGACGCAGAGAGATGTATTTGGCAATGGCGTAGTCCTCGCAGTCACCCGCTCCCTTGCCCAAAAGCTCCAGAGGGGTTGTCCAGTAGTCAGCCACTCCCCATGTGGCCATATCGCTTGCATAGAGTACGCGATGGTTGAAGAAGGTGTTGGCACGTTCGAGCTTGGCAAGTTCCGGCTGCGTCCGGTTGTTTTCGATCAGGGTGCGCCAGAGTTTGACTCTGGCGGCGGCGGGTTGCCCATATTCCGTCGCGGCCAGTTGCTCCATCCGGCCAAAGTCGGTGCGTGCATCGGTGTTGGCGATTCCTGTCAGGCTGAGGATAAAAACCACAACAAGCCTGCCTATCCACACCGTCCAGGAAGAAGGTGGAGGACACCGGAAGCGGGCAAGCGCGATGTGAGCCTGCCCTTGGATC
>JAITWP010000208.1 GCA_031285365.1 Azoarcus sp. | reverse complement strand
CGATTTCCAGCTCGCCCCCCTTGTCCAACATTCGCGCGCGCAGCTCGATAGCTGGCGTGACGAATTCATGGTCCGATTCATCCGTCCGATGATTTCCCCCGCCGCACGGGCGCTCGTCGACAAACACCTCCAAAGTGACGCGCTCGTCGCGTTGGTAACTGCCACCAACAGCTTTATCACTTGGCCGATTGCGCGTGAATTCGGCATCGCGCACCTGATCGCCACCATTCCGGCACAGGAATACGGCGCTTTCACCGGCAAACCGAGAGGAGTACCTGCATTCAAGTCCGGCAAGATCGCGCGTGTCGAAGCCTGGCTGGAGTCGATAGCTCTCAATTTCGATTGCTTTGAGCAAAGTTGGTTCTACAGCGATTCCTGCAACGATCTGCCGCTCCTGCAACAGGTTACGCATCCGGTCGCGGTTGATCCGGACGAAACACTGAGCGCAACTGCGCATGAATGTGGCTGGCAAATCCTGACACTGCGCGAACCAATGTAGAAAGCGCACGCGGGCTATCTTTTCCGGCTCCGTTTTGCGCATAATCCGTCTGCACTCAAAACCCGGCGAAACAAAATATGTATTGCACTTCATGTGGCTCCAACCTGGGAACGTGGACCAGAAGATCCTGCCCACGCTGCGGCTCACCACTGCGGTCATTGGGTTCCGACGCTTCCAAGTCGACGGAACCGGCAAGCACATCTGCGGACATATCCACTTCTGCAGGCACTCCCTCCCCCTCCCGGAAGCGTACTGGACTTTTCTGGCTGCTCGGTGGTCTGGGCGTTTTCGCAGTGATCGTAGCCATGGCATGGTGGGCATTTGGTATGAGCAATCCTCCTTTTGTTGTTCCTGAAGCTAAAGGGGGTGCTGAAAAAATCACCGAGGGGCAGCGAAAACAAGAACAACAGGGACAAGAACGGCTGGAACAGGAAAGGCTGGAACAGGAAAGGCTGGAACAGGAAAGGCTGGAACAGGAAAGGCTGGAACAGGAAAGGTTGGAACAGGAAAGGTTGGAACAGGAAAGGTTGGAACAAGGGCGGCTGGAACAGGAGCGGCTGAAGCAGGAACAGTTGAAGCAGGAACAGTTGAAGCAAGAGCAAAAGGGGCAACAAGCACAGAAACCGGCATTGCCGCCCCAAATGTCGTCCCGCAAACTTTCCGCCTTGCGCAAGGAATTAAGCCAGTGCCCAGACTTTCGCTGTAGCAAGAGAGTGCAACAAATGTATTGTCGCGGGTATTGGAACCGTATACCCGAATGCAGATCCGCACTGTGATTTACACCGGACAGAGTTTTTCCAGGTGTTTACGATGAAGGATCAATACATTACTTTGCCGGAGAATGTTGGTACGATAATGGTTTGTATAGTTATTTTTTGTATTCCCGGACAACATTCTGGCATGCCGGGTAAATGCTGGCTTAATGGCAGGTGATTCATGTTCTGTGTATCTTGTAACGCTGACATTGGGACACGATCCCCCAAATTTTGCCCGCAATGTGGTGCCTCGCTGCAGGCAGATAACGCGCTCACGATCACCAATCCGGCTACCATCATGTCGGCAGTACCGGACGATGCTCCAACCGTCCTGTTGTCTACGCGCACTGAAACGCCACAAGAACCGACGACCGTCACCGACGACGATACGACCATCCGACTGTCTTCGCTCCCCAAGACATCACCAGAACCGATCCCTGCACTGTTGTCTGCACCCAGGATACCGCTGCAGAAACCGCCCTTCGAATCTCTGCCGCAGCCGGATGCCCTGACGAACGCATCCACCATGCAAACGATGATCATCTCCGGTAAAAGCGCGGCAGCCGAATTGCTGCAAAAACCGGTTTTCGAACTGCCACCACTGCCAGATGCCTTGACGAGTGCATCCACTGCGCAGACGATGATTTTCTCCGGCAATGATAAGCCCCCTGCGCTGTTGCAGAAACCGCTCTCTGTGCCGCCACCGCCGCCAGACGCCTTGACGAGCGCGTCCACTGCGCAGACGGTGATCATCACCGGCAAAGGCAAAAAGAAGAAGCACAAGAAAGCACGTGGTCGCGAAAAAGGGTTTTCCGCGCAAAATACGCTGATCGAACCGTTCATTGGCACGGTTCAAAATGAGCCTGCCTCTTCCTTTTCGACCGAAACGTTTCCGCCAATTTCCCTGGAAGGAAGCGATCGCATCGTAGTGGAACGGTCCTATCTCGAATCATCCCCCGTGCCGACGCAGTTCATCCGGGAAAGTATTCATCCCGCCGTATTAGGTGTTGCTGCCGCTATTCTGATCCTATTTCTGGGTGGGCTTTTGTGGTGGAATTTCGGAGAAACAGATCACTCTCAGGCCAATGTGCTTCTACCGACGACTTCTTCCGAATCCCTTCCCGGTGCCAAGCCTTCCCTGACCCTTTCCACTCCTGATTCCTCGGCGGAAGACGCCCCGGTACTCCTTCTGGAACAGGAACGGGTATCGGCCTCGGAACCTGAATCAGAGTTGATGAATATCCCATCATTGCCAGCAAATCAACGGCAGGGCCGACATAACCAACACGACACGACCGAGATTGAGGACCCTCCCCCTCTTTCTCTTTATCCCAACCCGCGACCTATGTCTGCTCCATCCGTGCCTTCATTCACCCCATCGCAAAAGCAGGCCGCCGCCGCCATGCCCAGCCCTGTCGAGACACCCGAGTCCACTGCAACACCCGTGCTCGACACGCCTGTCCGGGCGCCCGTGGTGACAAATTCGCATTCTGCCTCTCCACCCTGGCTCAGACAGATGCGCAGTGATTTATCGAATTGCCGAAGTTTCTTCTGCCGGGAGAGGGTGCGCAGGCAGTATTGCTCAGACCCATGGGAAGACATTCCTGAATGCAAAGGCGCGGCGCTTTGAACAAGGGTCACAGCCCAATTCTTGCCCAAGCAAGCCGAACGAAACACGTCGAGGGTGCAGGAACGACTAAAATGCCGGATAAATCGTTTTGCTGGAGATTTGCATGAATCAGGACGAGGCAAAAATCCTTTACTCCAACTTGTTACATATCCCCAGGGCGCTATGTAACGAGAGAGCCCTGTTTGTTCTTCTCGTCACTGGTTTGTCAATGGCAGTCCTGGCTTTCCTGGGATATTCCCTGGCCGGTTCCGTTTCTCCTGCGATAGCGACCCTGCTCATCTTTCCGGTTCTGCTACTGGCATTGCATGCCGGAGCCTCCATTGCCGGAGTCCTGCTCATGGACCAGGCGCGTGGACAAACGCCCCGCCCACTGCTCAAGGCTGTATCCGACGGCATTCCCGCCTGCCTTCGCACTCTCGGCATCATGTTGCTCGCCATCGTACTGATGGTGCTCTTTTATCTTTTTATCTACCTGTTGCTTTTCGCGTGCAAACTGCCTGCCACTGGCCCGGTGCTTTACGCCGTGCTTTTCCCGGTGATGGTGATAGCGGCTGGTCTGCTGTATTTCGGTCTCATGGCGGGATTATCGATGGCCAGCCCCGCCATCTGGAACGGTGCAACGGTCAGCGAAGCCTTACAGATACTCTGGCGGATTGTTACAAACCGCACCGTGGAATTGCTGGTCAATCTGCTCCTGCTCACCGCGCTCATCGTCTTGGCCGAACTCATCCTGTTCAGCGTCTTTTTCGTCGGCGGTCAGATCATCCAGGGGGCATCGGCATCCGTTCTGGGCACGAAGAGTCTCTTTGCCTTTAGTCAGGATCCTATCGGTTTCTTCGCCGCACTCTCTCAATCGGACTATGTTTATGCGACCATTTTTGGTTCCGTGATAGGTCTGATGTTGTTCCTGGCCGCCATCGCGGCCATGGCCCTGATGGGAATCAACTTGATCTACCTGCAAATCACGAAAAATCTGCCTCAGGCCAAGGCATTGGAACGCGCCCGGATCGCCACGCCCCAAGGAAATACGGACAAGGATAAAAAAGAGCCGACATTTCAACCCGTCCCGCAAGCAACCGCCAGCATGAGCAACAACCCGGATAGCGGCGCGCCGGATATTCTGGCATCGTTTCTTGCTGAAACGGCCCCTGCCGCCACAGCGACGGGAAGCACTCCCCGTATCTGCCCTCACTGCCGGGCGCTGCTTCAGTCCGGCGACCGTTTCTGCGGTGAATGCGGAGGCCATATCCAGGGCTGAACACAGGATGCCACTCATGGAATTCGGGGTTCGCCCATAAGCGTATCGAGATATCCGCCAGTCCAGGGCAAGTGAAAATGTTGGCCATGTGACAAGCGCGTATCAGGTAACATTACAGGTTCGATTCACCTTTCAAGATATAGTTAAAATGATCCGTAAGCTGCTGCGCAAGGTTTTCAACAGTCGTGCAGCGTCCGTTTCCTCCGAGCCCGCTCGCATTCCCGTCAGCCAGCACGGTATCCGCCGCGAACAAGTCTCCGCCGGAGCAGTCAAGATCTGCGCCACGCTCCAGGATCGCGGCTTTCATGCCTACGTCGTCGGCGGGGCGATCCGTGACCTGCTGATTGGACACACGCCCAAAGATCACGACATCGCCACCAACGCGACCCCCGAAGAAGTCCGGGCGCTTTTTCGCCGCTCGCGCATCATTGGTCGGCGGTTCAAGATCGTCCACGTCATAAACGGCATGGAGACCATCGAGGTTTCCACCTTCCGTGCCGATCAGACCTCTGAAACGGATAGGCACGGACGGGTGCTCGCCGACAACATTTACGGCTCCCAGGCCGAGGACGCCATCCGGCGGGATTTCACCGTCAACGCCCTCTATTACGACCCACTCACCGAAACCATCGTCGACTACCATCACGGCGTAGCCGATTTGCAGCAGAAAACATTGCGCATCATCGGCGAGCCGCGCGCCCGCTACCGCGAAGACCCCGTGCGCATGCTGCGCGCAGTACGGCTGGCGGCCAAGCTCGGCCTCATCATCGACCCCG
>JAITWP010000331.1 GCA_031285365.1 Azoarcus sp. | reverse complement strand
GACTTCCCAGTTGTCGCCGTCCCGGTGATTGGTTTGGCCACCCTGAACGCTGCCCCTGAAACCCGTGTATTGAGTATCGACGATGAGGTTGGCGACGCCGGCCAGGGCGTCCGCGCCATAGGCGGCCGAGGCGCCGCCGGTAACGATGTCGACGCGACTGATCATGGCATCCGGAAACAGGTTGACGTCCACGCTGCTCTGCCGGTCCGACGGCGCCACGCGCCTGCCGTTCAGGAGCACCAGCGTCCGCGGCGCCCCCATGCCGCGAATATTCAGGAAGGCCTGGCCGGCCGCTCCCAAAAATGTGCCTCGATTCTGCGCAATGGAGTTATTGAGAAACTGCGGAATGTCCTGCAGAGCTTGCGACAGGTTGCCTGGCGCAATGTTGTTCAACTCGTCGCTCGATATCGCCATGACGGGTACGGGCGAAACCATGCCGGGACGACCGATGCGGGTGCCGGTCACCGAAACCTCTTCGATGCTGCTCACCGAAGAGACTCCCGCGCTCTGCTCCCGAGGCGAGGCTTGGAGAGCGCCCACTGCCGCTGAAGCACCGGCGAATAGCGCCTCCTGCTTCGACATGACCGCCCCCTTGCCCATCTCATCTCCTGTGTTCGTGCTGGCGTTGTTGTTGTCTTGCACCGATACGATGAGAACGCCACTTGCATTGACTGACGCTTGCAACCCGGTGCCTCGAAGCATGATTTCAAGGGCTTCCTCCAACGTGTATTCACCCTTTACGCCGGAGACGATTTTGTTTTCTATCTCGCGGCTGGAATACAGAAGGGGCGTGCCGGTCTGCCTTGCCAATTCACCAAGCCCTTTCTTTGCGCGCGAAATTGGAATGTCTATTTCGTAATTTTCATTTTCAGAAGCAGCGGCAACCCCGTACGGGAAACCGACAAAAAAAATAAGCACGCACCTGACGCCCCTCGTCATTCTCCTGGCTTGCAGCATGGCTCCTCTTGGTAAGCCTATTATTTTTCTTGCGATCATCCCTTCTTGAAATCAACTATCTTCAATTGCTATAGACAATGAGATGGCGAATCCCCCCTAAAAGAACTGGGGAGCGCACGATATTTTTGAGGGATGCCGCTGAAGCCTGGGAAAGACAACGACCGCGGAGCGGCACCGATACGGAGGGGGGGGAGTATGGAGGGTAGCGCTACTTCTTGAGGGACAGGTAGACGAGTTCCTCATCGATCTTATCCACCTGAATGCCGAAATCGCTTTGGATCGTATCCAGAACAGCAGTGACCTCGCCAATCTTGAAGTAGCCGCCGAAACGCATGTCGCGAATCTCCGGATCGGAAATGATGATGCGCATCGGCGTATAGCGGCCGATCTCCTTGATCACCTGATCGAGCGGATCGTCGTCGAATATCAATATGCCATCGCGCCAGGACAGGTCCCGCTCAATGGCCTCCGGCATGAGCTTCTGCACCAGCTCGAGCTGGCCCGCCGCCTCGTTGAATATGCCATGCTGTCCTTTGTCCAACGGCACGCGGGACTTTGCCTTTTCCATGAGGTCAATGTCGAATTTCTCGGTTTTGGCGATCTGATCGTCGTAGGAGCTCACTTCCACCCGGCCGTCGGTCACGATCACGTCGATGCTGTTGTCATTGGCGGAGATGGAAAAGGCGGTACCTACCGCCCTGACGACTTGTTTCCCCACATAGACGAGGAACGGCTTTTGCGGGTCGTGCGCCACCTCGAAATAGGCTTCGCCTTCGGCCATGCGGACGAACCTCGCTTCCTGCTCGTAATTCACGGAGACGCTCGTCTTGGTGTTGAGGCGCACGTTGGACCCGTCGGGCAACGCCACGGACTTGACTTCCCCTATCGCCGTTCCGTACTCCACGCTCACCTGGCTGCCAGGCTCCTTGGCAAAATGCTGCCATGCGAATCCGATGAACGAGCACACCAGCAGCGCGAACGCGGCACCGAAGCGCCACGATGGACTGTAGGTGGCCACCGCAACGTCGACAGGGTCGAGAGAAAGTTCACTCAAACGATCGAGGCAGCCCCATACCGCCAGAGTCTGCTGAAATGCCCGGCGATGGGCGCTGCTGGCCTGCAGCCACGCCTTGAGCTCGTCCAGTTCCTCCATTGACAGATCGTCGCCGTCCAGGCGCACCACCCAGGCGCGCGCCGTGTCGGCGATCTGAGACCGCTCATTGCGCAATGAAGCAATATCGATGATTTTCATTCGCTCCTCGTCGGGATTGCCCAATCCTTATGTCCCCTTACGATGGCGGCGACCAGCCTCGTCATCCTTGACCGACATCGCCACCTGGCAATGCCGTAGGGCGCGAGTCAAATGATTCTCCACGGTCTTGACGGATATACCCATGCGTTGACCTATCTCCTTATGCGAAAAGCCATAAACTTTCCTCATGATGAGCACGGAGCGGCATCTCGGCGAAAGATCCCGCAGAGCCGCTCCCATCTCTTGCAGCAGCGCATCCATCTCCGCTTCGGCTTCTGGTGTCCGCCCATCATCTAAGGCTTCCGACTCCTCCAAAGCCCCTAAAGTGACCATCAGTTTTTTTCGTTTTCGCACTATCTCCGTTATCGCCAAGTTATGGGCAATTTTGAACAGAAACGGCTTTGGTGACCTGACTTCGGTATTTTTCTCCGCTTCGTAAGCCTTGAGTATTGTCTCCTGCACGATGTCCTCGACATCCTGACGATGCATGAGAAAGCGCATCAAATACCTTTTAAGCTTTTGCTCTACCTGTAAAAAAGCCTCAGTGATACTCCTCGAATCGTTATTATTCTCTTTCATAGGAGAAACCTGGTGAGTTTGGAACCATCAGAATAAAACCATTGGCGGGAAGACGTCCAGCGCCGCTTTCCCGGCTAGGGCATTCGGGGACTTGCGCCGGGGCGCATCACCCGGCCATGCTGCGCTTGACCGTATCGCCATGATCACCGACTTTCGCTGCCGCGATTCATTCAGGTAGGGGGAACGGGGCGAACTTCCGTCTATAGTCTGTATCGCTCGCCTACCCGGATCAAAATCATTCCAAG